>JAHHTV010000193.1 GCA_020024395.1 Anaerotignum sp.
GTACAAATGTTATGATAAAAACGGATTGATAGGGATATAAGAGAAAGGGACACAATATGAAATTAGGGATTGTAGGGCCAAAAGAACCATCCAATATGATTGCCAAAAGTTTGTATGAAATTGATGATAAAACAGAAATACAAATATTCACAAGAGAGCAACTCAAAGATTGTATAGAAGTGATTGCAGATTGTGAAAAAGCATGTGATGCCATATTGTTTACAGGCTGTGCCATAGAAAGTTATATCAAAGAACATTATGATTTGCAAAAGCCATATACATCTGTGGAAAAGTCCATCATTAGTATGGCAAGCGCTTTTTTGGAAATGCAAAAGAAAAATATGGAGTTGGATGCATTTAGTATTGATATAGTAGAAAATCAAGTGATTGCAGATTTGTTAGATGCGTTTCAAATTTTGGCAAGGAATATTTATTCTTGCAGCTTTCAAGCAGGTATGGAAGAACAAGCATATGTTGATTGGCATATACAACTGCAAGAAGAAGGCAAAACAAATGTTGCATTGACAGGTTTTATGTGGGTGTATCAGGAATTGAAACAAAAAGGATATCGTGTGATTTATCTAGGGCCTACACGTGCTATGGTACGTGCAGCTTTGGAACGGTTGCAAAGTGCATATGCACTCAATCAGGCAGAAGATGCTATGATTGCAGTAGATATATTGCAGTTGACCAATTATGAGCGGATGGATGAAAATTATTATACAGGTATGCTCAAAAAAGCAGATATTGAAAAACAAATTATACAATATGTGAAAAGTGTACAAGGTGCAATATTTGCTTATGGTATGCAAGAATATATTGTGTTTTGCAATGCAGGGATTGTGGGCAATCAGTATCAAGAAAATAAAATATTGACATTGCAACAGGAAATCGCAAAAACAGGGATTGTGTTGAATGTGGGGATTGGTACAGGTGTGACAGCATATAAAGCAGAAATGAATGCAAGAAAAGCACTGGAATATACACTGAAAAAAGCAAAAAAAGAAATTTATGTGATAGATGGGCATGATACACTCATAGGTCCAATGGGAAAAGAAACAAAGTTGATGTATGAAGTGATTTCTTCTGACCCCAAAATACAAGAATTGGCAAATAAAACTGGTTTGAGTGTCAATTCTGTATTAAAAATCATAGCAATTGCACAAGCAAGAAAAAGTTTTGTATTTGATGCAAATGAATTGGCAGAATGTTTAGATGTCACTGTCAGAACAGCACACAGAATGATGCAAAAAATTATGAACGCAGGTTTAGGCAAAGTATATGCAAAAGAAACGGCGGTATCTGGGGGAAGACCAAAAACATGGATAGAACTTTTATTCCAAGATACGAAAAAAGAATAAAGAAAACAGATAAAAATGTGGAAAAAGACCGTCAATATTTGATGGTCTTTTTTTGATGGTTATTCAGCCATTGTGACAAGTTTTTGCACAACAATTTTTTATAATAGCAAACAGGAGGGATACTGTGGAACCTGTATTATACATAGATGTTTTGTTTTTGGTCAATGGATTATGCAGTAGCTTTACGCTTTGGATTGCGGGAAAAATGTTTTCTGCTGATGCAAAATGGTGGCGTGTGTTGTTGGGAGGTATGGTATCTTCTTTGCTATGGTGCGTTTGTTTGGTGTTGGGGATAGGTAAGAGAGGGGGCATTTTTTTATCGGTTGGCTTGATGGTGATTGGCATTTATATCACATATTGTCCAAAAAGCATACGATATTTTTTAGGGCTGTTTGTAGCAGTGTGGATTGCTTCTTTTTTATGGGGCGGTTTTTTTGCGTTATTGGATGGTCAGAAAATGGTTTCTTATTTTGCAGATGGGCAGTATGTAACAAGAAATAAATTTACCACAAGTCAAATGTTGTTATGGGGAAGTGTGTTATTTTATGGCATATTTCGTTTTGGACATCGGTATTTGGAACGCTTTGGCACAAAAAAAGCGTTGTATTGCCATGTGGAAATACAAAGACAGGGGAAAAGTTGCCAATTAGAAGGGTTTTTTGATACAGGAAATGGATTGCAAACAAAAAGCGGAAAACCTGTGATTGTGGCAGAATTTTCTGATTGTATGAGGTTGTTTTCCAAAGAATGTGCATTACAGCTGTTGAAAAAAGAAATACCAGAAAAAGATTTTGAAATCATATCATTTTCTGCTTTGGGTACAAATAAAGGGGAAATACCTGTATTTTTGGCAGATAAAGTGATATTGACATATACACAAAAAAAACAAGTGGTGAAATATCATGTTGCAGTGGGGTTATATTTTGATGCATTTGCAGGGAACTATACTGCACTGATACCACCCATTTTTATAGAGGAGGAAAAACAATGAAACAATGGAAGTATCAATTTTTTTTATGGAAATATCGTTTGCATAACACATTGCAAAAATGGAAACAAAAAAATGGCGTGTTTTATATTGGTGGCAGTGATGTTTTTCCGCCTCCTTTGAAACCTGAAGAAGAATGTTTGCTTTTGGAACAATTAGGCAGTGAAGATGATACACAGGTGAAATCCATATTGATTGAGCGAAATTTGCGATTGGTGGTTTATATTGCACGCAAATTTGAAAATACAGGTATCAATGTAGAAGACTTGATTTCGATTGGTACGATTGGATTGATTAAAGCAATCAATACATTCAAAACAGATAAAAATATCAAATTGGCAACATATGCTTCACGCTGTATTGAAAATGAAATATTGATGTATTTGAGAAGAAACAGCAAAACAAAAGCAGAGGTGTCCATTGATGAACCACTAAATGTAGATTGGGAAGGAAATGAACTTTTGTTATCCGATATATTGGGGACAGAGGGAGATGTGATATATAAAAGTATTGAAGATGAAGTGAACAAAGAGCTGTTGTTTCGGGCAATGGAGAAACTTTCAGGCAGAGAACGACAGATTGTGCAAATGCGTTTTGGCATACAACCAGAAACCGTAGAAAGAACACAAAAAGAAGTGGCAGATATATTGGGAATTTCACAGTCTTATATTTCAAGATTGGAAAAAAAAATTATCACAAGATTGCAAAAAGAAATGAATAAATTGATGTGATAAAAAAATAAAATGGAGTTTCATGATGTTTTTGAAACAAAAAAACAGCAGTCACATTTGTGAC
>JAHHTV010000194.1 GCA_020024395.1 Anaerotignum sp.
ATGATTTGCAGTTGAATATCAAACGGGTGAGAAGAAGCAATGAGGGAGAGTATGACCCTGCGGATTATGTACCCAGTACAGAAAAAAATATAGAGGAAATGTATAAAACATTTTTGGCATTTATTCCAACCATCAAAAATGTATATTTGAAAAAATTGTTGGAAGAAATTTTTATCAATCACCCCATTATCAGCAAAGAATTTGCATATCATTCTGCGGCAAAAGCAATGCATCATAGCTATCGTGGGGGACTTGTAGAACATTCTTTGTCTGTGACACAAATTTGTGATTTTATGGCAGGCAGATATCAAGATGTAGATAGAGATATTTTGGTGGCTTCTGCTATGTTGCATGATGTGGGCAAAGTGTTGGAACTTTCTGATTTTCCAACAAATGATTATACCGACGATGGACAGTTGTTAGGGCATTTGATTATGGGGGCAGAATTGATACACAATACTGCACAAAAAATAGAGGGTTTTCCACATCGTTTGGAGTCTTTGATGAAACATTGTATGCTTGCCCATCATGGAGAATATGAATATGGTTCTCCCAAATTGCCGTCCACAATGGAAGCGTTTTTGTTGCATTGTGTGGATAATATGGACGCAAAAACAAAAATGATTGAAGAAGCACTTGCCGCAGACAGTACACAAGGACATTGGGCAGGATATAATCGTATGTTGCAACGCAATTTGAGCCGTTCTGATTTTGAATGAAGGTGAAACGCTATGGCAAAAGAAACGTTGTCACCGCATGAGCTGAACAAATACACATATTGCAATTATCAATGGTATTATGAAAAAAAATACGGCAGAAAACAACTATATGATATGAAAAAAAATCAGGTGCAAAAAAAACTGCCAAAAGTACAAACGGCACAAAAAGTACAGAAAAATCAAAAACAACAAGACCCTACACTTTCCAATTTTGTCAGAGGGGAAAAGTATCATAATGATATGTATGCAAATATGATGCGAAAAAGAAAACGGGTCAAAATTGCCATTATTGTGGTGTTGGCTTTGTTGTTGGTGTTTATGGGAGTGATGTTGTATCGTGGAATTGTTTGAAAAAATAAATGTTTCGCAAATGCCAAAATTTGTTTTTATTGCGGGAATTGTGCTTTTGGCTTTGATTTTGGCATATCTATTCTTTTTTCGGAAAAAACAACTTCAAAAATACCCAAGAAAAGATGGTATGTGGGGGTTTACATTGATTTATGCTGACCAGAAACATGGTGGCAAAAGACAAGAAAATTTCGGAAAATTGTTGTATTCCGAAACATACGATTTGCAGGGCAAGCCTGACTATGTGTTTCGGCGTATTGGTGGTAAAACGATTGTGCCTGTGGAATTGAAAAGCGGTGCCATTGGTATGGAAAAATTGCCCCATAAAGGCGATTATATGCAGTTAGCGGCTTATTTTTTGCTTTTGGAAGATGTGTATGGTATACGCCCCAAATATGGTTGGCTGAAATATCGAGATTATATGTTTTTTGTACGCAATACCAGAAAAGTTAGAAAAGAAGTCAAAAGAACTATGGCAGAAATGCGACGTATGTTGTATGATGGCAAAGGTACGCCGCAAGCAAGTTATGCCCATTGCAGACCTTGTATTTGCAGTGCGACGGTTTGCCCATACTCCCAATATCATAGAAATGGAGAAAAAGCATGAAACTTCCTGTGGAAAAAAATAAAATTTATGAAATGTATGTGGAGGATATTGGCATACATGGCGAAGGTATCGGAAAAATAGATGGGTATACCGTTTTTGTAGAGGGTGCTTTGCCAGATGAACATATCAAAGTGTTGATTGTCAAAACAAAAAAACAGTTTGGATATGGAAAATTGCTCGAAATATTGCAAAAATCACCAAAACGTATGATACCAAAATGTCATGTGGCAGATAAATGCGGTGGCTGTCAGCTGCAACATATGGCGTATGAAAGTCAACTGGATTGGAAAACAAAAAAAGTCAAAGACCACTTGGAACGTATTGGTGGTTTTTCGAATGTGGAAATTGAAAAAACAATGGGTATGGATGTGCCTTGGCAGTATCGCAATAAAGTACAACTTCCAGTGGGTGGGAGCATAGATGATGTGAAAATTGGATTTTATGCAAATAGAAGCCATCGCATTATTGATACGGATTGTTGTCAGTTGCAGTATCCAGTCAATCAGGAAATTGTGGCAATCATACGAGATTTTTTGCAAAGTTATAAAATACAGCCTTATAACGAACAAACACATACAGGATTGGTAAGACATATTTTGATACGTATGGGATATTATACGAGTGAAATTATGGTCTGTGTTGTGATAAATGGAAAAACATTGCCATATGCGGATGTTTTGGCAGAGAAACTTTGTCAAATAGAAGGTATGACATCTGTAGTTGTCAATGAAAATCGGGCAAAAACAAATGTGATATTGGGTAAAAAAAATACAATCATTTGGGGACAGCATTGTATGCATGATACCATAGGCGGGATTTCTTTTGCCATATCCCCACTTTCTTTTTATCAAGTCAATCCAATACAAACAAATGTATTGTATGAAACGGCTTTGCAGTTGGCAGATTTGCATGGCACAGAAACGGTGTTGGATTTGTATTGTGGAATTGGCACAATATCACTGTTTTTGGCACAAAAGGCAAAGTCTGTGTTTGGTGTGGAAATTGTACCAGAAGCCATTGCAGATGCAAAGAAAAATGCAGAAGCAAATGGTATCAAAAATGTGGAATTTGTCGCAGGTGCGGCAGAGGATGTAATTCCCAAATTGTATGAAACACAAAAAATACAGGCGGATGTAGTTGTGGTAGACCCACCTAGAAAAGGTTGTGATGAGGTGCTTTTGGATACCATATTGCAGATAAAACCAAAAAAAGTGGTTTATGTTTCTTGTGACTCCGCAACATTGGCAAGGGATTTGCAGTATCTTTGTAAAGAAGTGTATCACTTGGAACAGGTGTATGTGGTAGATATGTTCCCACAAACCGTGCATGTGGAGACAATAGTTTGTCTATCACGCATTCAAAATGAACCCAGAATAAAAATTACAATGAATACTTAAAATTTGATTTACAGATATGTTAGATATCAAAAGATATTCTAACATATCTGTTTTTGTTTTATTC
>JAHHTV010000195.1 GCA_020024395.1 Anaerotignum sp.
GTATAATGTTGATACTCTATATGGAATATGGTGCAGGTATGTATAATTATGAAGGAAATAGCACATAAAAATATTAAAGGAGTGTAAATATGTTACAAGTATTTGACATTATCGGTCCTGTTATGATTGGACCTTCTAGTTCCCACACTGCTGGTGCGGTGAGAATTGGCAAATATGCACGTTCTATATTGGGAAATAGACCTGTAAAAGCGGAAATTCATTTTAGCGGTTCTTTTGCAAAAACATACAAAGGACATGGTACAGATAAAGCTGTGATTGCAGGTATATTGGGTATGGATACAGATGATGCACGTATTCGTATTAGTATGGATATTGCAAAATCAGAAGGTTTGGATTTTTCTTTTGAAGAAGTGGACATTAGTGATGCACACCCCAATACAGCAGAAATTATATTGACAGATGCAGATGGAAAAACAGCATCTGTACAAGGTGCCTCTATTGGTGGGGGCAATATTATCATCAATAAAATCAATGGTACAGAAGTTTCTATTTCTGGAAAATCAGATACTTTGATTATTCCACACCAAGATGTACCAGGTATGATTGCTGTTGTGACAAATATTTTGGCAGAACATGGTGTGAATATTCATGGATTTTCACTGTGTAGAGACAGAAAAGGTGGTACAGCAGTAATGACCATCGAAATTGATGGAAATATGAATCAAGATATCAATGATGCAATTTTGAAAAATCCTCATATTTTTGCATCTACGATATTAAAAGCAATTTAAGGAGGGAACTATTGAGATATGTTTCAATATAATTCTTTGGCAGACTTGGTTGCAGCGGCAGTGGAGGCGAAAGAACCAATTTCCAAAATTGTGCTCAGAGAACAGGCAGAAGTGGCAGAGACAACAGAAGAAGCGTTGTATCAAACAATGGAACGCTCTTTGTCTGTGATGAGAGAATCTGTGGAAGAAGGTTTTGACCCAGACAAGCGTTCTGCAAGCGGTTTGACAGGTGGTGACGCTTTCAAAATGATGAAAGCAGTCAAAGAAAATAAAAATATTTGTGGTGAAATTTTTGGTACTGCAATGGCAAAAGCTTTGGCGGTTTCCCAAACAAATGCTTGTATGGGGAAAATTGTGGCAGCACCAACAGCAGGTAGTTGTGGCATATTGCCTTCGGCACTGTTGACAATTTCAGAAAAAAGAAATATCCCAAATCATGACGTGGTGATGGCATTGTTTACCGCATCTGCTGTGGGTATGGTGATTGCCAACAATGCAAGTATTGCAGGGGCAGAAGGTGGCTGTCAAGCAGAATGTGGTGCTGCAAGTGCTATGGCAGCGGCATCTATTGTAGAAATTTGCGGTGGTACACCAGAAATGTGTGCGCACGCTTGTGCGATTGCATTGAAAAATATTTTAGGTTTGGTATGTGACCCTGTTGCAGGGTTGGTGGAAATTCCTTGTATCAAACGAAATGCAGCAGGTGTTGCAAATGCATTTGTTGCAGCAGAATTGGCTTTGGCAGGTATTGAAAGTGCAATTCCAGCTGATGAAGTGATTATGGCAATGAAAGGAATTGGTGATGCCATGTCTTCTACATTAAAAGAAACAGCAGAAGGCGGTTTGGCTGTGACACCAACAGGTAAAAAACTTTGTGAAAAAGTATTTGGCTGTTGCCAATCATAAGGAGAGCCAAAAATACTTTCAAAAATAATTCGTACAACCTGAAAATGTGATAAAAACTTTCTGAATAGGAGAAGCATAATCATGAAAAACATTTTTCAAAAGTGGAATAATATTAGCTTAGTAAAACGTATTCTTGCAGGTTTGGTTATTGGTGCGGCATTGGGGTTGGGACTTCCCAATTTGACCGGTATCAGCCTGTTGGGTGATATTTTCGTAAGTGCATTGAAAGCGATTGCACCCGTATTGGTATTCTTTTTGGTAATGGCAGCTTTGGCACAGCATAAAGAGGGCGGTGCCAAAACAATGACAAGAGTTGTTGTGTTATATTTGATAGGTACATTTGCATCTGCAGTTGTTGCAGTAGTGGCAAGCTTTTTGTTCCCTGTAACATTGCCATTGGCAGGTGTAGAAGCAGCAACAGGTTATGAAGCAGCACATGGTGTTGGTGAAGTTTTCAAAACATTGTTGCTCAATGTTGTAGCAAACCCTATCGGCTCTATTGTAAATGCAAATTACATTGGTATTTTGGCATGGGCAGTTATTTTTGGTTTGGCACTGAAAATTGCTTCTGATACAACAAAACAAGCAATGGTTGATTTCTCAGAAGCAGTTTCTCAAGCAGTAAGATGGGTAATCAGTTTTGCACCGTTTGGTATTTTGGGCTTGGTATTTACAACAGTATCTCAAAATGGTCTTGAAATATTCATAGATTATGGTAGATTGTTGGCAGTGTTGTTGGGTTGTATGGCAGTAGTTGCTTTTATCATCAATCCAATCATTGTATTTGTAAATATCAAACAAAATCCTTATCCTTTGGTATTGAAATGTTTAAGAGAATCCTTTATCACAGCTTTCTTTACAAGAAGTTCCGCAGCGAATATTCCTGTAAACATGACATTGTGTGAATCCTTGGGTCTGGATGAAGATAACTACTCTGTATCCATTCCTTTGGGCGCAACCATCAACATGGGTGGTGCAGCGATTACAATTACTGTAATGGCTTTGGCAGCGGTACATACAATGGGTATTGAAGTAAACATTGCAACAGCAATTTTGTTGAGCGTTGTTGCAGCAGTTTCTGCTTGTGGTGCTTCTGGTGTTGCAGGTGGTTCCTTGTTGTTAATTCCATTGGCATGTTCTTTGTTTGGTATTTCCAACGACATTGCAATGCAAGTTGTAGGGGTTGGTTTTATCATCGGTGTGGTTCAAGACTCTTGTGAAACAGGTTTGAACTCCTCCACAGACGCTTTGTTTACAGCAGCAGCAGAATTTGCACAGTGGAAAAAAGAGGGAAAACCAATCAAGTGGTAATTTTTCTCTCACAAATATAAGTTTTCAGTTGTACGAAAAAGCCTTTGTTGAAATTTCTGACAAAGGCTTTATTTTTTTGTGTATACGTCACTTGTTTTTTTGACACAAATTCATTATAATTTAATCAAACAACAAAATTTAGAAAAGAGG
>JAHHTV010000196.1 GCA_020024395.1 Anaerotignum sp.
GTCTATTTTTTTATCAGTGCATCTTTCAAACATTCCATATCCAATGCAATCGCTGTCTGTGCAATATGCATGATAGGTGCTTGTGCATCTACATTGATTGCAATGATATGTTTGACTTTTTTGATACCTGCTTGAAACTGCACACTACCTGAAACACCTACTGTAATCATAAGTTCTGCTTCCACACAATTACCTGATAAGCCAACCTGACGTTCTGTAGAAAACCAACCTCTTTCTACAAGTTTTCTGGAACAGGCAAATGTTCCGCCAAGCGTTTTTGCCCATTTGCAGAAAATATCTGCATCTTCTTTGTTTTTGACGCCAGCTCCTATTACAACCAATACTTTTTCTTTGGTAATATCAATACTTTTTTGCTGTTGCAGTAATGTTTCTGACAATATTGTTATTTGCTGTTTTTTATCTGATTGTACTGTTCGTGCAATCAGTTCACATGGTTTTGTTGCATTTTTTTCAGGCAATGAAAAAACTCCAGGTCTGACGGTTGCCATTTGCGGACGTGTGCTTGTGATAATAGATGCCAACATGGTTTCTTGAAAAGCTGGGCGAATTTGTATCAATTCTCCTTGTTCTCCAATTTCAAGCTCTGTACAATCTGCTGTCAGTCCTGTCTGCAACAATGCAGCAACACAAGGTGCAACACTGCGTCCTTGTTTTGTTGCGCCAAAAAGTACAATATCTGGTTGTATTTCATTACATAAATTTACAACACATTCTGCAACGATATTGCTATCATAATCTTCTTCTGTGTGATAATAATATGCTTTATCTAACCAATATGCTTTCATTGTGCTATCGTATTTTTGTATACAATTTCCAACTGCTATTGTATATATTTGATAACCATATTTTGATGAAAACGTTTGTGATTTTACCAGCAATTCAAGACTTATATCAAAAACCCCTGTTTGCTCCATTTGTACATATACCAGAATTATTTTATCCATAACTTTTTCCTATCTTCTATATAATTCAATGTTTCATTTGCATCAAGGTATAACAATTCCGATTTTCTATCTTTTTGTGTATGGAACAAATTCACAACTTTTGTTGCAGACCCATTTCTACCTGTGCGCATGCAATCAATAGGAAAATCTGTACAACCTAAAGTGATAATTTGTTTTTTGCGACTTTTGAGCCGTTGTGCAAGTGTTGGCATACGACTTTTGGAAAGTGCAGGAACAATGGTCAAAACAGCAGGTGTATCTACTTTTACATCATATAATTTTTCATCTGTTTCAAAACAAATATACAGCCCATTTTCTGCATCATATTCTTTGACTGCACATACATTTGGTACATATAAAATACCCAGTTGTTTTGCCAATTCGCCGCCCATTTGTGCTGTATCTCCATCTGTCGTTTTTAACCCGCACAGTACGATATCATAATCATCCATATATTGTATTGCTGTTGCCAATGTATAAGATGTTGCCAATACATCTGCACCTGCAAATGCAACATCGCATAATAAAATTGCTTTGTCTGCGCCATAAGCCAATGTTTCTCTCAACACATGTTCTGCTTGTACTGGCCCCATTGTAAAGACATCTACACTGCCTCCAAAATCTTCTTTGATTTGTATTGCTGTTTCCAAAGCCGCTATATCATACATATTGATGCACCCATGCATACCACTTCTGTTTAAGTTTCCATCTTCATGCTGCACCATTGTTTTATCTTCTGGAACTTGTTTCACACACACTGCTATTTTTGGCATATGATTTCCTCCATACTAATCCATCTTATTGCTTGGATTAAATATTCCTTGTGCATCCATATATTGTTTTTCTTCTTTTGCAGAACAAATGATGTGTTCTAATGCATTTTCCATAAAAAATGATTTTTTCAATTTCCCAACTCCATGTTCTTGAAAAACTGCTGCACATTGTGCATAAGATTGCTTTATCCATGACTGCATCAATGCCTCACATTGCTGATATTGTTCATAATTCTTTGGAAGTAAATTCACATAAGGGCCATCTTTTCCAAAATGTCCAAAAATACAATATGCCAATCCATATTTTGCAATATCATTTCGATACTGTTGTAACAGTTGTTCTCTATTATCTAAAATTTTTTGTACATCTAGCGACATTTTACAAATCCGTTCATCTTGTGCATGTACACATCCAATTTCCATATTGACACATTCTGATGAAGCATGACGGTATGCACGCAATCGTTCTACTTCTTCTTCTGTACAAACTGCCCATACTTTTTCTGGGTCTTCTCCCAATTCTGTAAATGTATCCAGCAATTCTTCTGCTTGTTGCGCCACTTCATCTTCTGTATCTGCAAACAGTTCTACATACAATATGCTTTTTATATTTTCTTCTATATCTGGCAATTCATAAATACGATTGATATTTTTTTTATATTTTTCAATCAAAGCAATGGTATTTTTGTCCATGTATTCAATCGCAGTAATTGGTTGTTTTTGTGCCATGTATGCTGCAAAATTTGCAGTATTTGTTTCATTTTCAAATTGGAACAACAACCCCCAAATACATTCTGGTTTTTTCAACAAACGAATTTTCATAGATATTATAATACCATACATTCCTTCTGAATGAAACCATTTTATAAAATCTTTTTGCTGCTTTTCAAAAACGTGTATTGTGCCATCTGCCATCAACACTGTTATTTCTTCCACATAATCTTGTAATTGTCCATAACGCAATGCATGGATACTTCTTGCACCTGTTGCCACAATACCTCCCATAGTTGCTGTTTTTTCTGTTGGCAATACGGGTAAAAAGTATGTATTTGCTGTTTTGTGGCGAATTGTTTTTTCCAGTTCTTCTGCAATGGTACCTGCTTGTACTTGTGCATAATATATCCCTTGATTTTCAAAAATGCTAACGGCATTTAATTTTTTCATATCTATTGCAATCCCTTTTATTGGAATGGCTGCCCCTGTAATACCAGTCAAAGAACCATGTATGGTAATGGGCTGATTTTGTTGTATTGCATTTTTTACAATATCCTGCAATTCTTCCACACACTCTGGTGTATAAAGAATATCGGCTTGTCCTGTATATTTT
>JAHHTV010000197.1 GCA_020024395.1 Anaerotignum sp.
AAACAATACTGTGGATATATGCAAAGTACATCAAGCGGTTACAATTTTATTTGTAATCGCTTTTTATTTGCTTTTCCATTGCAAGAAAAATTAGAATGGCGTATAATAATTTTTATGCAAACCACATAATCATTGCCGAATTTATCTTTTATTTCTATACAATAGTGATAGAAAGGCACATCGAAACACACAGTCATGATTTTGAAAGGAGAGATAGCTTATGGTGTGGTTGGGAAAACTTTTTGGAATTTTTATAGTTGTTGCATTAACGAATTTTGATGTACTAAAAATTTCTATTAACATGGGTTGGCCTATATTTATAGCTATGTTCATTGTACTATCCTTATGTTTTATCGCAATCAATATTGTGCCAAATTGGAAAAAACAGAATTTTTCTAGGCTTGGTATTATGCTTGGTGGAGAAACACTCATCGAAATTTGTGTCATTTCTTTTACATTGGATTTGATTTTAGGCATTTCTTATTTAATAATTTTGTTTCCAAAACTTTCTTTTGTACCACCGATTTGGGGTATTGTTGTACATATATTAGTTTGTATACTTTTTATGGGGATTTTGGCATTGAACGGATTTATCCGTATGTATGTTTCATCGGTTCAGCTTGGCATAAAATGGCGTATTATATTTCTTATTTTTTGGTGGGTTCCGATTATCAATTTGGTGTTTTTACATAAAATATGTAAAATTGTAAGAGATGAATATGATTTTGAAATAGAAAAAAAAGAACAAAATAAAATTCGTAGTATCAATGAAACATGCAAAACAAAATATCCCATTGTATTGGTACATGGAGTATTCTTCCGTGATAGAAAATATTTTAATTATTGGGGACGTGTTCCAAAAGAACTTAAGATAAATGGTGCAGACATATATTATGGTGAACAACAATCAGCAGCAAAAACAAAAGATGCAGCAGCAGAACTGAAAAAGAATATCATGCAAATTATTGAAAAAACAGGTTGTGAAAAAGTGAATATTATTGCACATTCCAAAGGTGGATTGGAAAGTCGTTATGCTATCAGCAGCCTTGGTCTATCACCTTATGTTGCGTCACTTACTACAATCAATACACCGCATAGAGGTTGTGCTTTTGTTGATTGGCTACTTGAAAAAATGCCGAAATGTTTTTGTAGTTGGCTTACAAGACGTTATAATAACATCATGAAGCGTCTAGGGGATACAAATCCTGATTTTTATGCAGCCATTTGTGACCTTACATCAAAACATTGTGAAATTTTTAATCGTGAAGTACAAGATGTGTCAGATGTATTTTATCAAAGTGTTGGTTCTAAAATGAAAGGATTTCTAAGTGCGCCATTTCCACAGAATTTGTCATATTTGTTTGTACACTTCTTTGAAAAAGAAAATGATGGTCTTGTTGGCATAAATTCTATGAAATGGGGGAGCCATTTTCATTTTGTATCAACTACAGAAAATCAAGGAATTTCTCATGGAGATATGATTGATTTGAACAGAAAAAATCTACATGGCTTTGATGTGCGTGAATTTTATGTAGAACTTGTTCGGGAATTAAAAAATAAAGGTTTTTGAAATTATATAAAAAGGGGAGAGAATGATGAAAATATATTGTAAATGTGGCAATATCATATCAGATAGTACAGACAATATTCCATATAAAGCACATATTATTACAGACCAAAATTATCATGTATTTTGGCAAGAAATAGATACTATGATAGAAGATGCCATAGAACAATGTTTATATCGTCTATATGCTCATGCACAGCTTGCTTATCAATGTACTTGTTGTGGACGTTTATACATAGATGATGGTTCTCCACAATTATATGAATTTATTCCAACAGGAACAACGAAAACCAATATATTCCAAAAAAATAATTTACCATAATAAAATTATGTAAATTATTAACAGAGTAGGTGTATTATGAGAGAAACAAACAGAGATACAACCGAAATCATACACGATATGTTATCTGGTGATATTACAAAAATACGATATGCAAGTTGTGAAATTTGTTCATTGAATCAAATATTGTAGATTGTAATCCGTGCCACAACAGATACCAAGTAAAGATGCAAGAATATCATTATATATGGTGGGATTGGATATTACTTCAGACAAAATAAATATAAAGCGGTTGCAATATTGCAACCGCTTGTTTTGTTTGACATATGTTTCTGCAAATATTTGTACACAATAGTTATTCCCTGTTCTTCAGGTTTGATAAAAAATCCAATCTATTTTGACAGAATTTTTTATGATATATTTTGTATTTCTACTTATTGTAATATAGTCATTTTCTCATAAAAAATAATTTTTAATGAAAAAAATTTCACTTTACTTGACAAACATTCACTTTCGTTATATCCTGATAATATTAAAAAAATAGGTAACAGATATAAATTTGAAATAAAGGGAAGGAGTGAGTCATTTGGCTTTGAAAAATCCGCCTCGTATCAATACAAGATTAAGAAAACATATTGTAACAATGCCAGAAGAAATTTGGAGTGCAAGTGGTATTGTGATTTGGGGGAGAAGAATAAAATCCCTTGTATTTTCTACAGATATTGCAATTATTCGAAATTGTAATGCAGATGCAGTGTTGGCAGTATATCCATTTACACCACAACAGGTAATTACTAATTCTATTATTTCTGCTTCTAGTATTCCTGTATTTGCTGGTGTTGGTGGTGGCACTACGACAGGCCCTCGTGTTGTGATGTTGGCAAAAGATGCCGAGGCGTTGGGGGCAATGGCAGTTGTTGTGAATGCACCAACAACAAATGAAGTCATTCACGAAATGAGTAAAATCATTGATATTCCAATTGTTGTGACTGTTTTGAATGATACAACAGATATTGATGCAAGAATTGCAGCAGGTGCTGGTATACTAAATGTTTCAGCAGCAGCTAAAACACCAGAAGTTGTAGCAAAAATTAGAGAAAAATATCCAGATATTCCTATTATTGCAACTGGTGGCCCATCTAGGGAGAGTATCAAACATACCATTGAAGCTGGTGCAAATGCCATTAGTTTTACACCACCAACAGCTATGGAAC
>JAHHTV010000198.1 GCA_020024395.1 Anaerotignum sp.
ATTTTGTATTGATTTATCATGATTTTTCGTATAATCTAAATATGGGAGTATCCCAAAATTGCGAAAAACAAAGTAACACAAACAAGCAATACAATTTCATAAAGAAAAGGTAGATTTTTAGGGGAGAAAGTCAAAAGTCAGTGTTGTACAGTATTTGCGGTAATTCCGAAAATATCTAAATCAAACAACAGGAGGTAAGTAGTATGAGCAAGAAGTATGTTTACATGTTCAACGAAGGGAACGCTTCTATGCGTAACCTGTTAGGCGGGAAAGGTGCAAACCTTGCAGAAATGACGCTTTTGAACCTGCCTATTCCCCAAGGTTTTATTATCACAACAGAAGCTTGTACGGTCTATAACGAAGGCGGAAAACAACTGACAGACGATATTGTTTCTCAGATGGAAACGGCTTTGGAAAAATTGGAACAGCTTGCTGGTAAAAAGCTTGGTGACCCCGAAAATCCTCTTTTGGTTTCGGTGCGTTCTGGTGGCAGAATCTCTATGCCGGGTATGATGGATACGGTATTGAATTTGGGTTTGAATGATATTTCGGTAGAGGGACTGGCAAGAAAAACAGGTAATCCCAGATTTGCATATGATTCTTACAGAAGATTTATTATGATGTTTGCGGATGTGGTGATTGGTGTTGCAAAATCGAAGTTTGAAAGAAAACTGGATGCTTACAAAGAAGAAGTCGGTGCAAAAGACGATACAGATTTGACAGCAGAAGATTTGAAAAAAGTGGTTGCGATGTTTAAGCAGATTTATTTGGACGACCAAGGAAAAGATTTTCCACAAGATCCAAAAGAACAGCTTTTGGAAGCAACAAAAGCTGTATTTCGCAGTTGGGATAACCCTAGAGCTTTTGTGTACAGACGCATGAACGACATTCCTTATGATTGGGGGACTGCGGTCACAGTGCAGATGATGGTATTTGGTAACATGGGAGATACTTCTGGTACAGGGGTTGCATTTACAAGAAATGCGGCAACTGGTGAAAAAGCCATGTTGGGCGAATATTTGGTCAATGCACAAGGTGAGGACGTTGTGGCTGGCGTGCGTACACCAAAACCAATTGCAAAACTGGCAGAAGATATGCCGGAAGTGTACAATCAGTTTGTGGAAATTGCAAACAAACTGGAAAACCATTACAAAGATATGCAGGATATGGAATTTACCATAGAAAATGGAAAATTGTATTTCTTGCAGACAAGAAACGGAAAAAGAACTGCAAATGCAGCGTTGAAAATTGCTGTGGATATGGTGGAAGAAGGTTTATTGACAAAAGAGGAAGCTCTGCTGAAAGTAGACCCTAGACAATTAGACCAGTTGTTACACCCTGCATTTGACCAGACAGCATTGAAAGAAGCAAAAGCAGTTGGCAAAGGTTTGCCTGCTTCTCCAGGTGCAGCTGCCGGCAAAATCTGTTTTACCGCAGAAGATGCAAAAGAACAGGCAGAAGCTGGTGAAAGAGTGGTTTTGGTACGCTTGGAAACTTCTCCAGAGGACATCGAAGGTATGGTTGCCGCACAGGGTATTTTGACTGTGCGTGGTGGCATGACTTCCCATGCGGCAGTTGTTGCAAGAGGTATGGGCAGATGTTGTGTTTCTGGCTGCGAAGCAATTAAAATGAATGAAGCAGCAAAAACATTTGCATTGGGTGGTATGACATTCAAAGAGGGAGATTATATTTCTTTGGACGGTTCTACAGGGAACATTTATGGTGTGGATATTAAAACCGTGGCCCCTGAAATTAGTGGTGATTTTGCAAGATTTATGGGGTGGGCCGATGAGGTGCGTGTGATGAAAGTCAGAACAAATGCCGATACACCCAAAGATGCAAAAACAGCCATAGAATTCGGTGCGGAAGGTATCGGATTGACCAGAACAGAGCATATGTTCTTTGAAAATGACAGAATTATGAAATTCAGAAAAATGATACTTGCAGAAACAGTTGAAGAAAGAGAAGCGGCTTTGGCAGGTATTGAACCGTTCCAGAAAGAGGATTTCAAAGGTATTTATAGAGAAATGGGAGAAAGACCCGTTACCATTCGTTTGCTTGACCCTCCTCTGCATGAATTTATGCCGAATACAGAGGAAGAATTTGCAATATTGGCAAAAGAAACGGGCAAAACAGTGGAAGAATTGAAAATCAAAGCAGCAGGTTTGCATGAATTAAATCCAATGATGGGACATCGTGGTTGCCGTTTGGCAGTGACTTACCCAGAAATTGCAAAAATGCAAACAAAGGCAATTATAGAGGCGGCTTTGGAAGTTTCAGAAGAAAAAGGCATTGCGATTGAACCTGAAATTATGGTGCCTTTGATTGGGGAAATCAAAGAACTGAAGTTTGTAAAACAGATTGTGACACAAACAGCAGATGAAATTATGGAACAAAAAGGAAGAAAACTGCCTTATTTGGTTGGTACAATGATTGAAATACCAAGAGCAGCATTATTGGCTGACCAGATTGCAACAGAAGCAGAATTTTTCTCTTTTGGTACCAATGATTTGACACAGATGACATATGGTCTTTCCCGTGATGATGCAGGAAAGATATTGGCAGAATACATAGATAAAAATATTTATGAATGTGACCCGACAGCAAGACTGGACAGAGATGGCGTAGGCTTGTTGATGAAATGGGCTGTGGAAAAAGCAAAACCAGTGCGTCCTGATATTCATTTGGGTATTTGCGGCGAACATGGTGGCGACCCATATTCTGTGGAATTTTGTCATCAGATTGGTTTGGATTATGTGTCTTGTTCTCCATATCGTGTACCGATTGCAAGATTGGCAGCAGCACAGGCACAATTACAATATCCAAGAAAATAATAAAATAGAAGCAGTAAAAGCGTGGTGTATGCCACGCTTTTTTATATATATAGAAGCAATGGTTGAGAAAAAAGGTGAAAAAAAGAAAAATGAAAAAATATGAAAAAAAGTGTTGACAGATGAAAAAAAAACTGATAATATAGTCAAGCGCTCAAGAGAGCGGCAACAAAAATCAGAAAAAATGAAAAAAGTATTTGA
>JAHHTV010000199.1 GCA_020024395.1 Anaerotignum sp.
CTTTTTCAGACAACGGCTGTGTATAAGGCATTTCCCATTTTGCTTTTTGTTGTCCATTTTGATAGATGATTGCAGTTGCTTTTTGATTTTGTAATGCACTCACAACAGTAATACCTTCTTGTGCAGTTTGTTCTGCTTTTTGATAATGCAAATTCGGATAAAACACTTGTATCATGGTTTGTACATCATTTTGTAATGAATGTCCTTGTAATATATATGTTATCATATCAAAAATCCTTAAAATAATTTTTCACTATCCAGCAAAATCGTCACGGGACCATCATTGACCAATGACACTTTCATATCTGCCTGAAATTGTCCTGTTGCAACTTTTTTGATGTCCATATTTTTTGCTTTTTCACAAAGTTGTGCAAACAACCCTGCTGCCACATCGGGAGCAGCACCTGCGGAATATCCTGGACGTCTACCTTTTCTGGCATCCCCATACAATGTGAAATTTGGTACAATCAACAATTCTCCATCAATGTCTTTCAATGACAAATTCATTTTATCATTTTCATCTTCAAAAATACGCAAATTCACGACTTTATCCAACATATATTCCATTGTTTTTTCATTGTCGCTATCTAACATACCAAAAAGCACCATAATACCTTTTTCGATTTGTCCAATTACTTCTCCATCGACTGTCACGCTTGCCTGTGATACCCTCTGCAATACTGCTCTCATGTTGTTCCCCTTTCTTTACCCACTGACACGCTCAATGCCCACAATGCCTTTGATACTTTGCAATCGTTTGTTCACACGTTCCAACTGGTCTTTTGTTCTAATTTCCATTGTAATATTAAATATCGCTGTCATATCTTTTGTTGTACGGATATTAAATCCTTTGATTGCAATATCTTCATCTGCCAAATGTCTGCTAATTTCCAATAACAGACCATTTCTGTCATTGGCAATGACACGAATTTCAGCCAAATAAGATACTTGTACTTCGCCATGTGTATATTGTGTATCCCATTCCGCATCAATGAGCCTTGCTCGTTCTTCATTACTCAAATTCATAATATTGATACAATCTGTACGATGAATGGTAACACCACGCCCACGTGTCACAAATCCAACAATTTCATCGCCTGGTACGGGACTGCAACATTTTGAAAAACGTACAGCCACATCGCCAATACCTTCCACCACAATACCGCTTTTGCTTTTTCGTTTCATTGGTTTTTCGCTGACTGTTTTTTCAAAATCATGCAAAATATCTTCTGCGGTTTGTGTTTTACGTTGTTCTTTCAAATATTCTTCTTTTAAGCGATTGACAACCTGCCCTTCTTTTAAGCCGCCATATCCAACCGCTGCCAACACTGCATTCCAATCTTTGAAATCGTATTTGTTCAATACCAGTTTTTCCCATTCAGGGCGTAACAAATCCGAAGGCTGAAACCCTTTCTTTTTGATATCATTGATGAGCATTTCTTTCCCACGGATAATATTTTCTTCTTTTTCTTCTTTTTTGAACCATTGTTTGATTTTTGTGCGTGCTTGAGAACTTTTTACCAAATTTAACCAATCACGGCTAGGGCCTTTGGAATTTTGGGAAGTCATAATTTCAACAATATCCCCATTTTGCACTTTATAATCAATGGTGACCATACGGTTATTAATTCTTGCACCCACCATTTTATTGCCAACTGCAGAATGTATCATGTACGCAAAGTCAATCGGTGTAGAGCCTTTTGGAAGCTGTATCACTTCGCCTTGTGGTGTAAAAGCATATACTTGGTCTGTAAATATGTTCAAATCCAATTTGATGGTATCCAGATACTCTTTATTATCAGACATATCTTTTTGCCATTCCAATATCTGACGCAACCAAGCCAATTTTGCTTCTTCTTTACGCCCACTTTTTTCTCCTGATTTACCTTCTTTGTATTTCCAGTGTGCCGCAATACCATATTCACTGGTACGATGCATTTCCCAAGTACGGATTTGTATTTCAAACGGCTCACCTGATGGCCCAATCAATGTATTATGCAAAGATTGATACATATTTGGTTTTGGCATAGCAATATAATCTTTGAAACGCCCTGGCATCGGTTTGTACATCGTATGCACAATTCCCAACACCGCATAACAATCTTTGATACTATCTACAATGGCTCTAACTGCAAACAAATCATAAATCTGGTCAATGGTTTTGTTTTGGTTGCGCATTTTTTTATAAATACTAAAGAAATGTTTGCTTCTGCCTTCAATTTTACCTTTTATACCTGCTTCTTCCATTTTTTGTCGTACTTCTTGCACAATGTCTGAAACAAAGCTTTCTCGTTCGACACGTTTTTTTTCTATTTTTGCTGCCAAATCAAAATATGCTTCTGGATTTAAGTATTTGAAACATAAATCTTCCATTTCTGTTCTGATTTTGGAAATCCCCAAACGATGAGCAAGCGGTGCATAAATGTCCAATGTTTCTTGTGCCTTTTCTCTTTGTTTTTCAGGCGTCATATAATTGAGTGTACGCATATTATGCAAGCGGTCAGCCAGCTTAATCAGTATCACACGAATGTCTTTTGCCATTGCCAAAAACATTTTTCGATAATTTTCTGCTTGTATTTCCTCTTTTGTGGAATAAGACAGTTTCCCCAATTTGGTTACACCATCTACCAGTATTGCAATTTCCTCGCTAAACAAGTTGGTTACATCTTCATATGTGTATTCTGTATCTTCTATGGTATCGTGTAATATGCCAGCAACAATCGACTCCATATCCAATTCCAACTCTGCCAGTATATAAGCAACTTTCAGAGGATGAATGATATATGGCTCACCAGATTTCCTTTTTTGTTCTTTGTGTGCTTCTCTCGCCAAACGATATGCCTTTTCCAACATGGCATAATCATGTGTTGGATGGTATGTTTCAATTCGTTCCACAAGTTCTTGATATAATTGGTCTTCGATTGCCATATTCGTCACCTCTCTTTCTTTATTCTGCATATAAAATATATTCCTCATTTCTTTACATTTTCAAAAAGATTAAAAA
>JAHHTV010000002.1 GCA_020024395.1 Anaerotignum sp.
TGATACAATGTATCAAGAGGGGAATTCTAAAAAAAGCAGGAGGGAGTTTGCAGTTATGAAATTAACAAATATGAAAATTCGCAAGAGGTTGATATTTGGTTTCTTTACACCATATCTCATGTCAGTAGTATTATTGCTGTTTTGCATATTTAATATGCTGAATATGAAAGGTAGTTATGAAACAATTATTCAAGAAAATGTAAATTTAGAAACACAAATTTTGAATACGCGTATCTATATGAATACAGCAGCAAGATATGTGCGAGATGTTACATTAGACCAGAAAAAAGCGAATTATAACACAAATATGACTAGCTTAAATACAGCATTGGATTCTTTGAATGCGAGCTTAGATTCTATGATACGATATTATCCTGACTATATGTCTAGCGGTGTTGGCAAAGATTTTGCGGCAGGTGTACAAGTTTGGGAAAATACAGTTCCTGAAATATTAAATGCCATTGAAAGAAATGATTTTGAAACAGCACGAAAATTATTGATAGAAAAATGTACACCAACATTGAATAAACAAGCGCAGCTTGCACAAGAATTGACCAATGCGATTGAAGTGGATGTACAAAATACACTCAAACAACAGGATAAATCTTCTTTGATTTCTGTTGTGGTTATCATTGGTGCACTGGTTGTGCTATCTATCATAAATGCCATTCTTTCAAGTCGTGTGATTAAATCCTTGACAAAACCATTGCTGGAGGTCAAAGAGGCAATTACTGCATTTAGTCATGGTAAGTTTGATGTTCCTGTATTATATGAAGCAAAAGATGAAGTTTCAGAAATGGCAACAGCACTGCGTACCAGCCAGAATGTATTGCAAACAGTGGTTGCAGAAATCGACCGTACCACAGGTGCAATGGCAGAAGGTGACTTTAATATCAAAGTGGAAACAGAATTCCCTGGTGCTTTAGAATCTATTTCTGATAGTATTGAACGTGTGGTGAAAAATTTGAGCCAAACCATAGACGAAGTGAAAAATACAATGGAAAGAGTTTCTATGAGTGCAGAACAAGTGTCTTCTGGCTCTCAGTCTTTGGCACAAGGTGCAACAGAACAGGCAAGTGCTGTAGAAGAACTTTCTGCAACATTGAATGATATTTCTGCAATGTCTACAGAAAATGCGGAATCTGCAAAAACAGCAAAATATAACACAGATAAAGCAAGCGAACAAAACATGATTAACAAAGAAAAAATGCACGAAATGATACAGGCGATGGATAATATTACATCTACTTCTCAAGAAATCCGTAAAATTGTCAAAACCATTGAAGATATTGCATTCCAGACCAATATTTTGGCGCTTAATGCAGCAGTGGAAGCAGCCAGAGCAGGCAGTGCTGGTAAAGGTTTTGCAGTGGTAGCAGATGAAGTGCGAAATTTGGCATCAAAATCAGCAGAAGCTGCAAAAAATACAACAAAATTGATTGCAGATTCTATTGAGGCTGTGGAACATGGTTCTCAAATTGCGTATTCAGCAGCAGAATCTATCGAAAGTAGTGTGATATTGACAGGACAGGCAGTAGAGCAAATCACACAAATTGCAATGGCTGTAGAAAGAGAATCTGAATCAATTACACAGATTACACAAGGTATTGACCAGATTGCAACGGTTGTACAAACAAATTCTGCAACAAGTGAAGAATCTGCGGCAGCAAGCCAAGAATTGTCTACACAAGCAAACATGATGCATGAGGTATTGAGTGCATTTAATACAGCAAGTCAACCAAAAGCGAATGCAATGCAGTCATCTATGTATCATAGCACAGCACCACAACAAACATATTATCAGCCACAAGCAACAACATCATTTACCAACACAAGTACATATCAACCAGAATATGATACAACATATAGCAATACATATACTGGTGGTGGCAAATATGATGATAAATATGATACAATGGTTGCGATGCCATCTGCAACTGCAAAAAATGTGCAGCATTATGAAGTGACACCAGATTTGGAAACAGGCAATGATTTGATTGACTCAGAACATAGAGAATTGTTTCAAGCAATCAACGATTTGTTAGATGCTTGTACCACAGGTACAGGACGTACACAAATTACAAAAACAGTGAATTTCTTAGCAGATTATGTGGATAAACATTTCGGCGATGAAGAAGCGTTGCAAAAAGAATATGCATACCCACATTATGAAGGACATAAGAAATTCCATACAGAATATAAAGCAGAAATTCGCCAAATGGCAAATGAAATCAAGAGAGATGGTGCAACATTCCAGACATTGAGTCATGTCAGTGATTTGGCAAACAAATTGATAAGTCATATTCGCCATGAAGATAAACGTTTGGCAGCACATATCCATTCTCAAGAATAAAACAAATAAAAACGGCGTATCACATGAAAAGTGATACGCCATTTTTTATACTTATTTTCCTTTTATGATACGCACAAGCTGTATCAACAATGTGGGTGCAAATGCCAAACCAATGATTTGTAAAATATTTATAGTAGTCAAAGCGTTGTCTATGTCAAACAATCCATGCAATGCAGGGATAAACAATACCAACATCAATAACAATGTTCCAACAAAGAATGCCCCAAAACTATATGGATTAGAAGGCATACGGAATATGGAACGAGAACCACGACAGTTAAAGCCATGGAACAAACGAGCCAAGCACAGTGTAGCAAAAGCCATTGTGCAAGCCATACCATCATTGATGTTCATACCAATGATAAATGCACACATGGTTGTAGCAGCAATCAATGCCCCTTGTAAGCCCAATGTTTGTAAAAAGTCTTTTGTCAAAATACCTTCTTTGGGACTTCTGGGTTTTTGGTTGAGTAAGTCACCAGTTGGTTTTTCCATATTGACTGCCAATGCAGGCAAGCTGTCTGTCAAAAGATTGATAAACAAAAGCTGTACTGCGGTAAAAGGCAAAGGTAGACCAAATAATGATGTAATAATAACAACCAATATTGCCGCTGCATTACCAGATAATAAAAATTGTATAGAATTTTTGATATTGGTATATACATTTCTGCCATTTGCAACTGCTTTTACAATGGTTGCGAAGTTATCATCGGTTAATATCATAGATGCAGCATCTTTTGAAACTTCTGTACCTGTGATACCCATAGCAATACCAATGTCTGCTTGTTTGAGTGCAGGCGCATCGTTTACACCATCACCCGTCATGGCTGCCACATGCCCTCTGTCTTGCCATGCACGCACAATACGGATTTTATGTTCTGGTGATACACGTGCATATACAGAAATATGTTCTACTTCTTCTCGGAGCTGTTCATCTGACATGTTTTCCAGCTCTGCACCCTCTACAGCTCTATCGCCATCTTGCAAAATACCGATTTGTTTTGCAATGGCAGATGCTGTGATTTTGTGGTCACCTGTAATCATGACAGGGCGAATGCCTGCTCTGCGACAATCTGCAACCGCAGGTGCAGATTCCACACGTGGAGGGTCCATCATGGCAATTAAGCCAGTGAATATCAAATCTTGTTCATCTTCTAATGTCAAAGGTCTATTTTCAGGCAATATTTTTTTTGCAAATGCTAGTACACGCAAACCTTGTGAAGAAAATGCACCATTTTGTTGCGTAATGTCTAATTGAATGTCTGTTGTCAAATCTAATATTGTGCCATTTCGCTCTACCGCAACGCAACGAGATAGCAATACATCAGGGGCACCTTTTACAAGCATTTCAAATTGTCCGTTTCTTTCATGTAGTGTAGACATCAATTTTCTATCAGAGTCAAAAGGAATTTCCTGTAAACGAGGAAATTCTTTTCTGGTGTCAGCTTCATTGCCACCGATTGAGCGACAGAATGTCAAAAGTGCAGTTTCTGTGGGGTCACCAACGGCAACTTCATCATTTAACACACCATCATTGCACAATACGCTTTGTGTTGCCAAATACTGTACTGTGGCACCATTTTGTGCGGCTTCCTCTGTGGTATATACTTTGCCATCTACATACATTTTTTGTACAGTCATACGGTTTTGTGTCAATGTACCTGTTTTGTCAGAACAAATGACGGATACACAACCCAAACCTTCTACTGCACGCAAATTTTTGATAATGGCATTTTGTTTTGCCATTTTTTGTGTACCGATTGCCAAACCGATTGTCACAATAGAACTGAGTGCTTCAGGAATGGCTGCAACTGCTAAAGCTACCGCGAACATCAAAGCGTCTGTAAAATGCATACCACGCCATACACCCAAACCAAATACAATGGCACAAATCACCATAATAATGATGGAAAGTTTTTTTGAGAAATCATCTAGGCTTCTTTGTAGTGGTGTTGCTTTTTCTTGTGCAGATTCCATCAAATCTGCAATTTTACCGATTTCTGTTTGCATACCTGTACCAGTTACCAATACAACAGCACGTCCATAAGAAACCAAAGAACTGCTATATACCATATTCAAACGGTCACCCAAAGGCAATTCATCTTTGTCAATAGGGGTGTCTATTTTATTGACATTTTCAGATTCTCCGGTTAAAGCACTTTCGCTCACTTGTAAAGAGTAGTTTTGCAAAACACGTCCATCAGCCGCAGTGACATCACCTGCTTCCAAAAGTAATATATCACCAGGTACCAATTCAGCAGCAGGAACTTCTGTTTTTTGTCCGCCACGCATGACACGTGCATTAGGTGCAGCCATTGCTTTTAAGCTATCCAATGATTTTTGTGCTTTGAAATGTTGCACTGTGCCTAATATAGCATTGAGTATCAATACTGCCAATATAACAATCGTACCTTCAATACCGCCTGTTAGTGCAGAAATGACTGCTGCAATGATTAAAATAACAACTAGCAAATCTGCAAATTGCTCTGCAAATACTTGCAAAACACCTTTGCGTTTGCCTTCTTGCAATTTGTTGTAGCCAAATTGCTCCAAACGTTTTTTTGCTTCCTCTTGCGTTAAACCGTCCATAGAAGTGTTGAGTGCTTCCAACAACGCCTGTTGAGAAAGTTTCCATTGTTTTTCCATGAAAAAACCCCTTTCTGTGTGAGGTGCAAATAAAAAAAGACTTTTTATTGCACCTATACCATAAAATGATGCAATAAAAGTCTTGCTTCTAATAGAATGATTGCTGCAAAAACAGCATTTCTATGAGGGTAACGCCCGAGTGCTTAACACTGAGATGACGAACGTTAACAATGCAATAAAATTGCATAAGCTACTCCCTTTTATCTTTTATCAGATTATCATATTCTGGCAGAAAAAGCAATACTGCAACAATAAAGATATTGTTAAAGATATTATTTTTAGTGTGGTTTCATTTGGGATATTTTATGCAATGAAATCATAAAGAAAATGGATATATCCCTTTTTTGTATGCATATTTTTTGATATACTATAAACAAAATAGAAAAAGGTGGTTGAATAATATGGTACATGACACATACACATTTCAAGATTTAAGCGAAATTTGTTATCATTTGAGAAAATATAAAGATATGCAGGAAGATTGGCAGGCTGATTTTTGTAATGTTTATGGGGAATTGGTTGTTAGCTTTGATAACGATGCAGAAACGATGGAACGCATACAAGATGAAGACGAAAAATATGCGATGGTAACAGAATTGATGGATATTGCCATGCAAATGGGAAAATCTTGGTAAAACAAAAGAGGGAAATACGCTTGTTGTGAGCGTATTTCCCTGTTTTCAAATGATTGTTTCTGTATAGTATAATTGAAAATATTTAATTGCATTGTTTGTATATAAACTGCCTGATGTTAAGAAATGATAGATATGTCCTTTGATTACAGGCAAAATAATATCAATGGAACAACTTTCTACACGAGATGTATCATTATATAAAAGCTGTTTGTATGTAGCGGTATCTGGAAGCAGAATAGATGAAATAGGGGCTTTATCCGCAACATTCATCAAGTCAGTTGGTGCCAAATCCATGATATAAAAATACAGATTTTGTGCTTTGCCATAAGCATATGTTTTGACACGAATATTCCCATCATATTTTGCTTTGAATGTATGTAGCTTAAATGTGTTATGGTCAGGAGCAGTAAGCTGTATATTTTCATAAGAAACTTGTGGTGATGAAGTATTATAATCATATCTTGTATTTTCAGAATTGATTTTACTATTGATTTTATTGAATAAACCAAATAATGTTGTTGTAGTATTGTCACCAGAAGTACCTATTTTTTTGTCCATAGCGTCAGTTGCTTTTTTGTGTGTGGCAATGGCGCCAAACAATGTGCTGTTTGATTGGTCGGAAGAAGTACCGACTTTTGTGTTTGTGGCATCGGTTGCTTTTTTGTGTGCAGCAATGGCACCAAACAACGTGCTGTTTGTCTGGTCGGAAGAAGTACCGACTTTTGTGTTTGTGGCATCGGTTGCTTTTTTGTGTGCAGCAATGGCACCAAACAACGTGCTGTTTGTCTGGTCGGAAGAAGTACCGACTTTTGTGTCTGTGGTATCGGTTGCCTTTTTGTGTGCAGCAATGGCACCAAACAATGTTGTGTTTGTCTGGTCTGAAGTATTGCCAATTTTTTTGTCAATGGCAGATAAGTCACAGGCTTGTTCGATATCAATTTTCATTTGTTCCAATTCTTCTTTCACTTTTGTTACCTCCTGTTCTGTAAGAGAAAGTTGCCCATCGATTGCGTCCATATTTTCATTGAAATCCGCAATGTCATAGTAATCCTCTGTCCCTGGTTTAATAAAATCATAGTTTGTTGTAAATGTAGCCATTTGTAAAGCTCCTTTCTGTAATTATTTTATGCCGTCAATGTAAATGGACAAAAGTATCATTTCGTCCCAATATCGTTTATCAACAAAAAAACCACAAATTCCACAAAAGTTATCCACAAGTTGTGGATAAGTCTGTGGAAAAGTTTATAAGTGTATTATGATAAAGTGATTTTTATGACAATGGGTATGATGTATTGTAGTAATGATATAATTACAATGTTGGTGTAATAAATGCATATGATATTATGCAAGAGATAAACAATGTTTGATAGAGCTGGCTACGGTTTATGACAAATAAAATGCTTTTATGATATCATGATATATCAATGTATTCATATTGTATACAAAAAGAATATGTTGATATACGAATACAAATATAAAGTTTTATACAAGAAATATTACAAGAATTGCAGTTATTTTATCTGGTTTTTCATTGATGAAAAACGTTGATATTTCAACAAGAATTCGGATTTTATATCCGTTTTTTTATATTTCGGCAAAATTACAGTTGTGTTACATATTAAAAAAGTGCTTGCAAAATAAAAGTTGCATAGATATAATAAATCTGCATACGAAATGTTGCTTTCTCTGTATCGCTTCGGAGCATACGAAGACAGCACCAATGAAACCAACGTACTTCAAGAGTGGGGGAACGACGGAAGTAACGGCGGTACCGTTTTCGTGTTGTGATGGACGGTAAAGAGATGGTGCAGGGAAATATGCAAGTTCGTTGTATAATTATGAAACGAAAACGACATGAAAAACAAAAGGAGGAATGACAACCATGAAAAAATTGATTTCCATGGTAATGGCTGCGGCTATGGTGACATCCTTGGTGCCTGCAACTGCATTTGCGGCAAATGGTGTAGACCTGAAAGCAACAGCTAAAGTAGTTGGTGCTAGCAACTATACAGTTGACGAGCTGAAATCCAACAAAGAAGTAAATGATGCAGAACTGCAATTGAAAATTAACACAGCAGATTTCACAACAGGTTATAATGACAAAATGAAATTTACTGTAACATTGGATAATGCAGACTTTACAGCAGTTCCTAGTGTAGTTGTAAAAGACTACTATAATGTAGAAAAACCAGGTATTGCTAGTGTAACTACTTCTTTTGCTGCAAACGAAAAGAAAGATGAAGTAGAAGTAGAATTGACAAACGATTACACAAATTCTACAGATAGTGCAAAATATTTGCAAACAGATGATACTATCACAATTAGCTTGAAATCTACAATGGATTCTACATCCAAAGGTAAAACAGCAAAAGTTTCTGTTACTTCCGATGATTTCACAATCAACGGTGGTAGTGATGTTGTATACGCAACAGTTGAAGGTAAAGGCTTGAGTGCTTCTACAAAAAAATTGACAGACATCGCAGTAGAAGAAATTTCTACATTGGAAGATGTAAAATTGAAAGCTACAGTTGGCAAAATGAACAACATTTTTGCTGATGGTAGTTTGGGTGCAAAAGACAAAGGCGAAATCAAATTGAAACTGAATGCTGGTTTCGAATTTGTGAACAACAATGGCGGCGTTGCAAAATTGACAGATGGCAAAGGTGCTTCTGTAGAATTGAGCGAAAGCACACCTGGTGTTGAAATTGATGAAGAAGAAATGATCATCAATTTTGAAGCTTTGGGTCCTATGGCTGCAAACTTGGAAAATGTAGATACATGGACATTTGAACATTTGAATGTAGAAGCAGCAAATGCAAAAGCTGGTGCAACAGCTACATTGAAATTCTACATCACTAACAATGACACAGTATCTGTTGAAGTTGCAAAAGCAATCGACAGCGCTGTAACAATGAGCGTTGATAAAGATGCTGACCTGCCTGTAATTTACAGCGGTGTTAACGTGAAAAACGATGGTATCACAGATAGCAGTGACCACGAATCTTTGGAAGTAACAATCAAAGAATCTTTCCCTGGCGCTTGGAACAACAACAAAGAATTTACATTGACATTGCCTGAAGGTGTTTACTTGGCAGATCTTGCAGATGTTTCTGCTTCCAACATGGACAAAGATGGTGCTAAAGTTGATGCAGATTGGTTCAAAGCAGCTTACAGAAAAGGTGACTTTGAAAAATTGACATTTGCAAAAAGAACATGGGATGAAACAGACCCTAAAGATACTAAAAAAGCTGAATTGAACTTCACATTGACATTGGTTGCAGACCCTAACTTTGAAGGCGATGTAACATTGAAATTGGAAGGCGATGCAGTTGAAACTCAAGAAGTTAAAATTGCTAAATTTGTAAAACCTTACATTGTAAAAGCAGAACAAAACGATTTGAAAATCGATTACAGACAAACAAAAATTCCTACAAACGTAACAATCACAGAAGCTGAAGCTGGTTTGTGGAATAAAAACACAACATTCGAAATCTCTATGGAAAAAATTAGCTTTGACGATGATGCAAAAGTAACAGTTGACGAAAAAAGTGCTTTGAGCGTGAAAAACGTAAAAACAAACGGTGGCATTATCAAATTTGACGTAGATAGCAGAAGTGATGACGAACCTGCAGTAGTAACAATCTCTGACATGACATTGTTCATGAACAGAAACTTGCCTGCTGGTGCTTATGACTTGAAAGTAATTTCTTCTACAATGAATGGTGAATTCAAAGATGACAACGCAGTAGCTGGTAAAGGTTACTTGGGTGAAGCAGTATTTGCTGCTGAAAAAGATAACCAAATTATCGATGATGTAAACGAAGATTTCTACAGCGATACAGCAAAAGCTGGTTTCGTAAACATCGTAACAGCTGGTAGAGAAGACGCTGACTCCTTCACAACAAAAGTTGTTGTTCCTGTTGGCGAAAAATACTTGATGTCTGGTGAAACAAAAGTTGATTTGGATGTTGCAGCTTACATCAACGCTGGTAACTACACAATGTTGCCTATAAGAGCAGTTGCAAAAGCTTTGGGTATCCCTAACGCAAACGTAGTTTGGAATGGTGAAGCTAGAACAGCTACAGTTATGTACGGCAGCAAAGTAATCACAATGACAGTTGGTCAGAAAACAATGTACATCAACGGTGCTCCTGTTCCTACAAGCTCCGCTGTTGAAATCAAAGAAGAAAACGGTGTTGGTAGAGCATTCTTGCCTATGAGAGATTTGGGTGTTGCTCTGGGTGTTGCAGATATCACATGGGATGCTGCTACAAGAACAGCTACATTGAACGGCAGTAAATAATCAAACCGTTATCGAACGAAATAAATACTTATGCTCAAACAATAAAGAGAGTCTTTTTAGACTCTCTTTTTGTTTTGTATAAAATATAGTTTAAGAAATGATTAAGTTACTATTTTTTTATATGGTTGTGTGCTATAATTTTTGTCATAACAAGGGAGGTTGAAAATCCATGAAAAGAAAAGTATACCAAGGGGTTGCAGCAATATTGGCAACGTTGTTGCTTTCTGGTACAGCGTTTGCAGCAGATATAAAAAAAACAGATGATACCAATATGAAAGAGACACAAACCACATTGTCAAAAAATGCATTAACATTGGATATGGCTGTGGAAATGGCAAAGAACAATAGTACAGATTTGAGAAGTAGCAGCGACCAAGCAGAATATCTCCAAAAATTGAAAGAGGATATTTGGGATATTACAGGTTCTTTTAGTGTGCCATCTGTTTCTTATCAACAGTGGGTAGACCCAGAAATTTATGCGATTTATTCTTCCATACAAAATATTAGTAGTAATATGACAAAAAATAAATATTCTGAAGAATTGACAAAATTGACTTTGGAAGCATCTGTTAAAAATCAGTTTACTTCTATATTAAGTGATGAGAGTTCACTAGCATGGAAGAAAAAAGATACTGCTTTGAAAAAGAAACTGTATGAACAAGGTATGTTAAAAAATGAATTGGGCGTACTGAGTGATTATGAATTACAAAATTTGTATAGCGATTATCAACAGTCTGAATTTGATACTGTAAAACTGGAAATGGCATTACAACAAGAATATGCATCATTTTATCAGCTCATCGGTGCAGAAAAAAATGAGGTATATACATTGGTGTATGATGTGGCATATGAACCCTATACGATGACACAAACTTTAGATCAATATGTTTTGAATAAACTCAATACCGATTATACCATTAAATTACAAGAACAGGCGGTCAGTGATGCCAAATTTGGCAAAAATTATTTGTCTTTGACATCCACTGGTGGAGAAACCGCAGGCAAAGAGTATACTTTTTCAGAAGCACAAAGAAGCCTAAAAACAGCAAAACAAAACAAAGAAGTAGCAATCCGCAATGCATATACCACAATCACACAATTAGAGTCACAATATCAGGCAGCACAAGCTGCATTCAAACAGGCACAAGCTGCATATCGTGCTGCAGAAGTGAATGTGCGTGCAGGCAATACCATTGCAATTACATTAGACCAAGCAGCATTGGCTGTGGAACAGGCAGAAAATGCTTTGCGTCAGCTAGAATATGCACATGATATGCAAATATATCAATTTGAAAATACAGAGCTTTTGGCAGGCGGCGGCACAGCAGTAAGTATGCAATCCTAATATGATAATAAGGGAAATGATAATACTATCATTTCTCTTATTTTTGTTTTGCAAAAAAAGACATAAATTTCACTGGTGTATTTGTTTCCAAAATGATATATATACGATATAATAAAAGAAAGTGTTTTTGTAAAAAAACAAGAACGAAAGGAAGGGAAAGCCAATGATGACCATTCAACATTTGAACGAATTATTTGCCATTATCAATGGAGAACATACAGACCCACATCATATATTGGGTATGCATGAAATAGAAATGAACACAGAAAAAGCTGTTGTGGTGCGTGTTTTTTTACCAACGGCAGAAAGTGTTGTGGTGGTAGATATAGCAACCAAAAAAAATAAATATCCTATGCAGAAAATACATGAGGACGGTTTTTTTGAAGTCTGCATTACAGACAGGGCAGAGTGGTTTCGTTATCGTTTAGAGTGTGCAGACGGGCAAGGTAATACATGGCGGACATATGACCCATATGCCTTTTCTCCAACCATTTCTGAATATGACCGCTATTTGTTCAATCATGGGACACATTATGGCATTTATCGCAAACTGGGTGCAAATATGCAGACGTTTGAGGGGGCAAAAGGCGTTTCTTTTGGTGTTTGGGCGCCGAATGCAAAAAGCATTAGTGTAATAGGAAATTTTAATAACTGGGACAGTCGCCGTCATCCGATGCGGCTTTTGGGCAATTCGGGTATTTGGGAGTTGTTCATTCCAGGTTTGGCAGCGGGTGACCAATATAAATTTCATATTGTACAACAAAATGGTACAACAATAGATAAGTGCGACCCTTATGCATTTGGCGCACAATTACGACCAGATACAGCATCTGTGGTGACAAATTTGGGGCGACACACTTGGAAAGATAGAAAATGGTTGACAGCACGTAAAAAAAGAAATCCACATCAATCCCCGATGAATATTTACGAAGTGCATTTGGGTTCTGTGATGCGTGCGCCTGAAGAAGGCAATCGCTTTTTGACTTATACAGAATTGGCAGAAAAACTCATTCCTTATGTCAAAGAAATGGGCTTTACACATATTGAGCTGTTGCCTGTGGCAGAACACCCTTTTGATGGTAGCTGGGGGTATCAGGTGACAGGGTATTATGCACCCACAAGTCGTTATGGTACGCCTGAAATGTTTCGGGAATTTGTGGATAAATGCCATCAAAATAACATTGGTGTGATATTGGACTGGGTGCCAGCACATTTTCCAAAAGATGGTTTTGGATTGGGGCGTTTTGATGGTACGGCTTTATATGAACACCAAGACCCAAGACAGGGCGAACATAAGCAATGGGGAACATACATATTTAATTATGGCAGAAAAGAAGTGAGCAATTTCTTAATTGCAAATGCACTGTTTTGGTTCAAAGAATATCATATTGATGGGCTGCGTGTGGATGCAGTGGCATCAATGTTGTATTTGGATTTTTGTAAAAATGATGGAGAATGGCTGCCCAATATTTATGGCGGGCGTGAAAATATAGATGCAGTGGAATTTTTGAAACATATGAATGCTGTCATTGCAAAAGAATTTCCAGATGTTTTGATGATTGCAGAAGAATCTACCTGCTGGGAAGGTGTGACAAAGCCTGTTTCAGAAAATGGTTTGGGATTTACGATGAAATGGAATATGGGTTGGATGAATGATTTTCTGTTTTATATGGAAAAAGACCCTGTATATCGAAAATACCATCATAACAATTTGACGTTTGGTATGGCATATCAATATTCTGAACAATTTGTATTGGTGTTATCACATGATGAGGTGGTACATGAAAAAAGTGCCATGATTGGTAAAATGCCGGGGGATTTATGGCAAAAATATGCAAATTTAAGACTGGCATATGGTTTTATGTATGGGCATCCAGGGAAAAAGCTGTTGTTTATGGGGGGAGAATTTGCACAATTCAATGAATGGAGTGAGTCAAGAAGTTTGGATTGGCATTTGCTGCAATACAAAGACCATCAACAGATGCAGCGATATTGTAAAGATTTGAATAAGTTGTATTTGGAAAATACATGTATGTGGGAATTGGATGGCGACCCAAAAGGTTTTTCATGGATTTCTTGTGATGATAAAGAACAGTCTGTGGTATCTTTTATACGCAGAGATGACAAAGAACAAGAATTATATTTTATATGCAATTTTACACCACAGCCACATATGGATTTTGATTTGGGGGTATCTACAGAAGGTGTGTATGAAGAAGTGTTTAACAGTGATGCAGAAATATATGGCGGTAGCGGCATTGTAAACAAAAAAGCAATCAAAAGCCATAAAAAAACATGGGATAACAGAGAAAACAGTATTTGTATACAAGTACCACCTTTGGGTATGGTTGTACTCCGTCAGAAAACACAAACACCCACAAAAAGTACAAAAAAGAAAACAAATGGATAAATTTAGCAAAAAAAGTATAATTTTCTGACAGAATATCGGGATTGATATTGACGTTTTACATCTTTTTGTGTATAATTCTAAAATGTACGGTAAAAAAGGCAATTCTGTAAAAGATGCATGAATTTTGTCTTTCCCGTACACGAATCTCGCATCTGGGAGGGAGGGAAATTCATGTCAGAGGTAAAAGTTAAAGAAAATGAATCCTTAGACAGCGCACTGCGTCGTTTCAAAAGAACTTGTGCAAGAGATGGTATCATGGGCGAAGTACGCAAAAGAGAGCATTATGACAAACCCAGCGTAAAACGCAAAAAGAAATCCGAAGCTGCCAGAAAACGTAAATTCAAATAAGTTTCTTGCGTAAAGGGATGATGGTTATGTCATTAAAAGAACGACTTTTTGAGGATTTGAAAACAGCAATGAAAGAAAAGGACACAATACGAAAAGATACCGTACAATTAGTCCGTTCTGGTATATTGCAAATTGAAAAAGACCAAAAAATCGAATTAGACGACGAAGGCATTATGGACGTTGTTTCCAAACAGCTCAAAAGCCGTCGGGATTCTCTGCCTGATTTTGAGAAAAGTGGCAGACAGGATTTGATTGAAAAATTGAACAAAGAAATCGAAATTTTATTGGGTTACCTTCCAGAGCAATTGAGTGAACAAGAAATTCAAACGATTGTTGCCGAAGCTGTTGCCGAAACAGGTGCTTCTACCATGAAAGATATGGGAAAAGTCATGGCAATGGTGACACCTAAAGTCAAAGGGCGTGCAGACAACAAAGTTGTTGGTGATTTTGTAAAAAAACTGCTCCAAGGCAAATAAAATAAGAGTTCAATAAAGACCACCGTGAAAACGGTGGTCTTTTTTTGTAGCAAAGGGTAAGGGCATGAAGTGGCAATGTTTTGCATAAAGATAGAAATAGAACCACAAAAGGAGGGAATGACTTTGGCATTGGGCAGACAGGTTGCCGAAACATTGCATTTGCCAAAAGAGGTAGTGTTGCATCTGCCTTTGATTTCTATGGTGGGTCAGGAGGAATTGACAATAGAAAATCATAAGGGCTTGATGGAATACAGTACAGAGATGATACGCATTGCCACAGGCATTGGCAGTTTGAAAATTTGTGGGAGTTCTTTGGAATTGAAACAAATGTCCGCAGATTGTATCGTTGTGAAAGGACGTGTGGACAGTTTGGAATTTTTGCGATAAAAGAAGGCTGGGTGAAGTATTTTGTTGCCTGTATTCTGGTATTATTTACGTGGATATGTTATGATAAAGATAACCGGTTTTTCTATGGAGCGTTTTATGAATATGGCGTCTTATCGTCAGGTTTTGTTTTGGGACGCAAAAGCAAATGCCACAGGCATGGTGATGAAAACATCATGGAGTGGACTGAGGGCTTTGGAATATTGTGCAGAAAAAACGGGTTGTCATTTGGAAGTTGTGGCGTATGGTGGATTGCCTGCAAAATGGCGAAAATACAAAGGCAGACAATTTTTGATGGCAGGATTGCTGTTTTTTATTGTGGGGCTTTATGTGCTGTCCTCTTTTGTGTGGGTGGTGGATGTGGAAGGCAATGAACGATTGTCAAAAGAAGAATTGCTTTCATCTTGTGCAGAATGGGGATTGCGACCAGGTGCATGGAAAGCACATGTGGATACAGAAACCATTACAAAACAATTATTATCTTCTTTTGCTGATATTTCTTGGGTGAGTGTGTCCATACAAGGCACTGACGCAACCATACAGCTTGCGGAAACCATTGAAAAAACAGAAATGATAGACAAAGAAACACCACAAGATATTGTGGCAGAAAAAGATGGTGTGATATTGCAAATCACGGCACAAAGAGGGACACCTTTGGTGCAGGCAGGCGATGTTGTAAAAGCAGGTGATGTGTTGATTTCTTCCGAAATACAAGTCGGTGTGGAAGGGGAAGAAATACACAGCGAATATGTGGCAGCACAAGGAAGTGTGATGGCAAGAACATGGCAAAATATGACGGAAGAATTGCCATTGCAATATACCGAAAAGGTGTTGCAGGGAGAAGTGCAAAAAAATCGTATTTGGATATGGAATGATAAAAAATTGGATATCATAAAACCAAATATGACAGGTGATTTTGAAACAAAAGTCATATCACAAAAGCCATTGAGCTTGGGGGATTTTCGATTTCCCATCCTGTTGCAAACAGAACAGTATCAACCATATATCACACAACCAAAAACAAGAACCGTGGAACAAGCAAAAAAAGAACTAGAACAAATTTGCAATCAAAAAGCAAAACAAACTTTACAACAAAATGAAACCATAGAACAAATAGAAATGAAATATGAAGTATATACAGACTGTGTGAGAGCGATATGCAAAGCCACATTGTCAGAAGAAATTGCAAAAATACAAAGAAAGGGGCAAGATGCCATATATGAACCAAATGGAACAAACATTACAACTGGAGAATGAAATATTACTGCCAGTATTTGGGCAGTTTGATTGTAATATTAAAAAAATAGAAAAAAATTGTGATGTAAACATTGTCAATCGTGGTGATGATGTCAAAATTGTAGGAGAACAAGACGGTGTAAAAAAAGCATACCATGTACTACAATCTTTGGCAGCGGTGGCAAGAAAGGGGGAAGAAATCACGGAACAAAATCTTTCTTATTTTTTGGAATCCGTAGAAGAAAACAATTTGCAGGAATTGGAAAAAATATATGATAATTTGATTTGCTTGACTGCAAATGGCAGACCACTCAAACCCAAAACATTGGGGCAAAAAAAATATATTGATTTGATAAAGAAAAATACCATTGTATTTGGCATTGGCCCAGCGGGTACAGGGAAAACATATCTTGCTATGGCAATGGCGATTACGGCATTCAAAAACAATGAAGTCAATCGCATTATATTGACAAGACCTGCCATAGAAGCAGGTGAAAAACTTGGTTTTTTACCTGGGGATTTGCAACAGAAAGTTGACCCATATTTAAGACCGTTATATGATGCTTTGTATGAAATTATGGGGGCAGAAACATTTTTGAAAAATATGGAGCGTGGTTTGATTGAGGTGGCACCTTTGGCATATATGAGAGGGCGTACACTGGACAATGCATTCATTGTGCTGGACGAAGCACAAAATACCACACCAGAGCAGATGAAAATGTTTTTGACACGTATTGGTTATGGCTCAAAGGCAGTTGTGACAGGGGATTTGACACAAATTGACTTGGGAGATGACAAACGTTCTGGTTTGATGGAATCTGTCAAGATATTGAGTGGTGTGGAAGATATTGGCGTGATTACACTAACAAATAAAGACGTTGTGCGACACCCTCTAGTACAAAAGATTATTGCCGCATATGAAAAGTTTGAAGCAAAGAAGCGGAGTGGTTCAAATGACAGGAAAGAAAAACATAATCGGAAATAAAGTGATTTTTCAAAATGCACTTTTTTTGGTGGCATGGATTTTGACTGTCATTGTGATTGGCACAGGCTCTATACAACAACGAAATACCGTGCAAGTTGGTTCTGTGGCAACAAAGCGATATGTTGCCGCAGAAGATACTGTGGATGTTTTTGCAACAGATAAATTAAAAGAAGCAGCAGCAAACAGCGTTGGCCCCATTTATAAAACAGATATATCTGTTTCAGAAAAATGTGTGGTACAGGTGGAAGGTGTTTTTGAAGAATTGGATACAGTGCTTGCAAAATTGGGTGAAGAAGAAAACTATTATGATGCAGTGCAAAATACCGCACTGGAATTGCCTGTTGTGCTTTTGAATAAACAATTATCTGCATACCAAGCATTGACACCAGAACAAAGAAAAGATTTTGCAAATGATTGTATTTCGGTGTTACAAACCATATATGAAAATGGTATTACCGCAGATGGTATGGAACAAGCAAAAAAAACATTGCAAAATGAATTGGCAGAATTGTCATGGCATAGCGATTTGAAAACAATGGCTTTTATGATATTGACAGCAGCAGTGGAGCCAAATTTGATTGTAGATGACATGGCAATCGAAACCATGAAAGAACAAAAAAGAGCAGAAGTTTCTGATGTTTTGATACGAAAAAATCAGAAAATTGTGGACGAAGGCGAAATTATCACACAAGAAATATATGACAAACTGGTAGCGTTGCATTTGGTCAATGAAAGCGGCATTGAGGGCAATGTGATGCCTTTGCTGGGCAGTTTGCTTATGACAAGTATGGTGTTTGCGGCAATGTATTTATTTTTTATATGGGGCAGAAATGCAAGACCTTTGAAAAAAAATGAAGTGCGTATGCTATTTACGATATATAGTATTATGATATTGTTGATTTCGTTGCTGTCTAATTTGAAAATGTTTACACTTATTCCAGCAGGTTTATTTGCAATGTTGGTGAGTTTGTTGATAGGCAGAAGAACAGCATTGTGGCTGAATGCATTGTTTTGTATTGTAGGATGTTTTATTTATAATGGAGATGTGCAGTTTTTGATGTATGCACTTTTGAGCGGTACATTTGCGGCACTTATCATTCAAAAAACGGACAAGCGTGCATATCTCATTCCAGCAGCTTTGGGTATGGCAGTTGTGAATTTTACAGCAATGATGGCTTTGGGATTTTTCTTTGGAGAAGGGTATTCTGCCGAATTGTTATTGCAAAGCGGTATAGGAGCAGCGACAGGATTGGTTTCCATGATTGTGGCTGTGGGGAGTTTGCCTTTTTGGGAAACGGTGTTTGAGGCAAATACACCTTTGCGATTGATGGAATTGACAAATCCCAATAGTGAATTGTTACGAAAGCTGATGATTGAAGCACCAGGTACATATCATCATAGCTTGATTGTGGCAAATTTGGCAGAAACAGCAGTGTATGATATTGGTGGGAATACTGCTTTGGCAAGAGCAGGTGCATATTATCATGATGTGGGAAAATTAAAATATCCATTGTATTTTGCAGAAAATCAAACGGGACACAATCCGCATAATGATTTGCCACCTGAAAAAAGTGCAAAAATTATCACCAATCATACAAAAGATGGTTTGGAACTGGCACAAAGATATAAATTGCCTCCTGTGATACAAGATATCATTGTGGAGCATCATGGCAATGGTTTGGTAAAATATTTTTATTTTCAGGCACTCAAACAATATGGTGCAGAACAAGTGGATGAAAAAAATTATCGCTATCAGGGAAAAATACCTTCTAGCAGAGAAGCAGCAGTTGTGATGCTCGCCGATACCGTAGAAGCAGCAGTACGGTCTATGCTTGGCAATGGCAAAACATTGGACGATGCAGAAGAAGTCATAAAAGGATTGATAAAAGATAAATTGGACGATGGTCAGCTCAACAACAGTGGATTGAAAATCAATGAATTGGAAATCATACGACAATCATTTTTGAAAGTATTTCATGGTATGTATCATGAACGTGTGGCATATCCAAAACAGTCAGATATTCAAGCAGCACAAAAAACGGAACACCAAACCATACAGGAGGAAACAACAAATGACAACACTGATTGATATTAGAACAGAAAATTTTCCGAAAGAATTGGAAAAAGTAATGGAAACCATTGCGTTAGACAGTTTGCGATATGAAGGGTTTGATGAAAATTGTGAAATTAGTATTTCGATTGTGGATAATGCAGAGATACAGCAAATCAACAAACAATTTCGCAATATTGACTGCCCTACGGATGTTTTGAGTTTCCCAATGTTGACATTTACAGAAAATGAAATCATAGAAAAAAATGAAAATGGGGAAATTGTATTAGGCGATATTATCATATCTTTGGAAAGAGCAGAAGAACAGGCAAAAGAATATGGACATTCTCTGAAAAGAGAAATTGCATTTTTGACAGCACATAGTATGTTGCATTTATTGGGATATGACCATATGGAACCACAAGAAGAAAAAGAAATGTTTACAAAACAAAAAGAGATATTGGAAGCGGCAGGTATTCCGAGAACATAACGGAAAGGACGTGAAAGGTATGGATAACAAAACATTGGTTGAAAAAGCAAAACAAGCGATGACATATGCATATGCACCGTATTCTCAATTTCAGGTGGGGGCAGCATTGTTGGCAAAAGATGGTCGTGTGTTTACAGGCTGTAATGTGGAAAATGCAACATATGGGGCAACCATTTGTGCAGAAAGAACGGCAGTGACAAAGGCTGTTTCAGAAGGGGTGCAGCAATTTGAGAAAATTGCCATTGTGGCAAGCAGTGGGGATTATGCAGCACCTTGCGGCATTTGCAGACAGATATTATTTGAATTTATGCCAGAGGGCGAAGTGGTGCTTTGGAGTGATAGTGCAGGTGAAAAAGTATTTTCTGTATCTGATTTGCTGCCTTTTGGTTTTCGAGGAGAAGATATCAAATAAATACAAGTTTTTTTGAACGTATAATATGATATAGATTGTTTGGATGCTTATATTTTACAGACACAACAATGTGCAAAATGGACCATTTTGACAAATGATATAGACGGTATGAGAAATGTGTATTTTGTTTTGAGGCAAGACTTTGTGCCTGTATTGGATAATATCGCTTGGAGTGAAAGATATGGAAAAAACATGGGAGATACTGGAAGGGGCTTGCTATTATTGCAAAAAATGCAGGTTGTCTGAAATGCGGACAAATGTTGTGATAGGCAAAGGCAACAAACAAGCAGAAATTATGTTTATTGGAGAAGGCCCCGGACAGCAAGAGGATTTGCAGGGACAACCTTTTGTTGGCCCTGCGGGACAGCTTTTGGATAAAATGTTGGCAGCGGTTGACTTGCAACTGGAAGATGTGTATATCACAAATGTGGTGAAATGTAGACCACCCGGCAATCGTGACCCACATGATGATGAAAAACAATCTTGTATCAATTATCTGCGGTATCAATTTGCATTGATACGACCAAAAATCATTGTATGTTTGGGCAGAATTGCGGCAACGACCATCATTGACCCCGATTTCAAAATTACAAAACAAAGAGGACAATGGTATGAAAGAAAAGGCTGTTATATCATTGCTACATATCACCCATCTGCATTGTTGCGAGATGAAACAAAAAAACGCCCTGCATGGGAAGATATGCAGGCAATACGAAAAAAATTAGATGAAATAAGACAAAAAGGAGTATGAGAACAATGAGTGAAGACAGAATGGAAGCTTTGAAGGCACGTTTTGCAGATGTGCAAATACAACCAAATGCAAAAACAATGGACGAGATTGTAGAATATATCGAAACAAAATGGCAAGCAAAACGTGTGAAAATCAAAGAAAGTGAATATGTGATACATTATAAAAATGCTTTGGAATTTATGCAGCGTTTGGGTAAATCCACAGAGGGCGTACAAGAAGAAATTCGTCGTTATATGCTGCCAAACCGCATTGCTTTGATATTGGGTATGAAATCCGAATATATGACAGCGGAAAATGGTATCCGTTATTATCAGGCATTGACAATGCTCAAAGGACTGACAAAAGAAGACATTGATACCAAAAATGACAGATGGTTGCAATATATGCTTTTGCTGGAAATGCAGGCAGATTGGGACGCAAAAGAAGCGGCGATGAAAGCGGCGATGGAAGCAGAACGCCAAGAAATGGAACAAGAATAATAGGAGGCAGTTTATGGGAAAATTTTATTCAGGTTTTGTGTCATTGGTGGGCAGACCAAATGTTGGGAAATCTACATTGATGAATTGTTTGATTGGCGAAAAAATTGCCATTACATCCAATAAACCACAAACAACAAGAAACAAAATTACAAGTATATTGACAAAAGAAGATTTTCAGTGTGTATTTTTGGATACACCAGGTATTCATAAACCCAAACATAAATTGGGTGAATTTATGGTGCGTTCGGCAGAAAATACATTCAAAGAAGTAGATGTGGTATTGTTTTTGGTGGAACCAACAGAAAAGGTGTTGGAAGCAGATAAATATGTTTTGGAAAAATTGCAAAATGTCAAAACACCTGTTGTGCTGGTCATAAACAAAGTGGATACCATTGCAGACAAAGAAAAATTACTGGCTGTGATTGACACATACAGCAAATTGTATCCATTCCGTGAAGTTGTGCCGATTTCTGCCGCAACAGGAAACAATACAGATAGATTGCTGCAAGTCATTCGTAAATTTTTGCCAGAAGGCCCACAGTATTTCCCTGCGGATATGGTGACAGACCAACCAGAACGCCAAATTGCATCAGAAATTATCAGAGAAAAAGCATTATATTTGTTGCAAGATGAAATTCCACATGGTATTGCGGTGGAAATTATGTCTATGAAAAAACGTCCAGAACAAAATATTGTGGATGTACAAGCATTGATATATTGTGAAAAAGATTCTCACAAAGGCATTATCATTGGCAAACATGGCAGTATGCTCAAAAAAATTGGCACATATGCAAGACAAGATATGGAGCGGTTGTTGGGGTCTTCGATATTTTTACAAATCTGGGTAAAAGTCAAAAAAGATTGGCGTGACAGTGACTTTTTGTTGCGTAATTTTGGTTACGACAAAAAAAATCTGTAAAAAAATATGGCAAGAATTGTGCTGTATGGGTTTTGTTTTTGTGTCATATTCTAACCATAGAAAGGGGACGATGACCATATGAAAACAGAACAACAATTATGGCAAATATTTTTGCAAACAGGACAGGTGCGGGATTATCTGCAATATAGAAAGTCACAGCAGATACCCAATCCAAAAAGACGGATTGCAGATAGTTCCCAGTATAAAACATTGGATTGACACAAAAGCAGGTTTTGGTATTTTGCCAAAGCCTGCATATGTTGTTTTTAGGGGGTGGAAGAGTATGAGCAAAACGGTAAAACGAGGATATGTCCCAAATGATGAAAAAGAATTTTATGGGGAAAGCGTGCAAAAGTTGTATGAAGCTGCAAAAGACTTGCAATATTTGTTAGACAGAGGGTATCGTATCAAAGGGGCATCGGTGTTTGTTGGCAATCATTATATGCTTTCAGAACGGCAAAGATTGGCTTTGGTGAGAGGGGTTTCGTCTCTGGTACATACAAAAGCAAGAAAAGAAAAAGAAATGACAGGTAGTTTGTCTGGAAAAACGGTACATATTGATGGCTTGAATACCATTATCACAGCGGAAGTGGCTTTGTCTGATACAGTGCTTTTGAAAGGAATGGATGGTAGTATTCGAGATTTGGCAGCACTGAGAGGGTCATACCGCTTGATAGATAAAACAGAGCAGGCAGTACGGTTGATTGGGAGATATTTGGCTGAAAAACAAGCAGAAAAAGCGGTTTTTTATTTAGATGCCCCTGTTTCAAATTCTGGAAGATTAAAAGGATGTATTTTGCAATGGCTTTGCGATATGCCTTTTTGTGTAGATGTGGAAGTCATTCATGCAGTGGATACAACACTGGAGAGATTGGACTGTGTGATGACGGGTGATGCCATTATACTGGACAAGTGCAAAAGCTGGGTGAATGCAAATGTATGGATATTAGAAAGATTGGGAAAATCACCTGCATTGGATTTCACGTTTTTATATCCAGAAAAAGAAATGGGGAGATAATATGGGCGTGAACCAAATCAGAGGGATAGTGATACAAGAAAAACCACAGGGCGAAAACAACAAATATATGGTGGTACTGGCAAAGGGTGTTGGCAAAGTGCGTGTTTGTGCAAAAGGGGCAAAAAAGACAAAAAGCCCGCTTTTGGCAGGGACACAGCTATTTTGTTATTCTGATTTTACGTTGTTTGAGGGACGGGGATTTGCGTCTGTGACACAGGCAGATTTGATAGAAAGTTTCTATGATTTGCGAACAGATATAAAAATGCTCTCTCAGGCGATGTATTTGGCAGAATTGGCAGATAGAATTTGCCCTGACAATATGGAGCATGATGCGGTATTGCGGTATTTTTTGCTGGCATTGCGCAAAATGACAAAAGGAAATATAGAGCCAAAATTGGTGGGGCGGATATTGGAAATCAAATGGCTACAAGTGACAGGATTTTTGGCATCGGTGGAATGTATGGAGTGTGGCAAAGGAGAAAGGCTATTTTTTGCAGAAAATGATGCTGTGTTTTTGTGTGAAAAACACAAAAACACAGAGGCAAAGCCATTATCGGAGGGGGCTGTGCAGGCAATGCGTCATGTGTTGTATGAAACAGAAAAGAAAATATTTTCATTTGCTGTTTCTGATGATGTGTTGCAAGAATTAGACGACATATTACGTAAATATTTACAGGTGCATTTGGGATTGGATTTGAAAAGCAGACGTTTTACGGTGGACATTTGATTTTGAGAAAAAGAAAAAAAGCTCTTGACAATTAGAATAAACTATGATAGATTGATAACCAAGTTCATAACTGCGTAGAAAAAGAGGAGTATTTGCGGCGGATTTTTCAGAGAGTTATCGGTAGGTGTGAGATAATAATGCAATGCAAAGAACGGCACTTTGGAGCAGTATGATTTTTCACAAGAGTGGGTTTGCATAAACCAATGCAAATCAATGAGGGTGGAACCGCGGAAGACTTTTTGCCTTTCGTCCCTTGCTTTTTAACAGGCGAGGGGTGGAAGGCTTTTTTGATACAAAAAAACTTGTATTCCTCGATAACACAAACAAGTTCAAAGGAGGTTTTTTGTATGGACAAAACAATGGAAAAAGTGGTTGCACTGGCAAAGAACAGAGGTTTTGTATATCCAGGTTCTGAAATTTATGGTGGTTTGGCAAATACTTGGGATTATGGTCCCATTGGTGTGGAATTGAAAAATAATATCAAAAAAGCATGGTGGAAAAAATTCATTCAAGAAAGCCCTTATAATGTGGGTGTAGATTGTGCAATATTGATGAACCCACAAACTTGGGTAGCATCTGGTCATGTGGGCGGTTTTAGCGATCCTTTGATGGATTGTAAAGCATGTAAAGAAAGATTTCGTGCAGATAAATTGATTGAAGGATTTATTCAAGACAATAATATGCCAGAAATGATTGTAGATGGCTGGAGCAATGAACAGATGAAAAATTTTGTGGATGAACACAATATTTGTTGCCCTTCTTGTGGCGCACACGACTTTACAGAAATTCGTCAATTCAATTTGATGTTCAAAACATTCCAAGGCGTGACAGAAGATGCAAAAAATGCAGTTTATTTACGTCCTGAAACAGCACAAGGTATTTTTGTAAACTTCAAAAATGTACAAAGAAGTAGCCGTAAAAAATTGCCTTTTGGTATTGGTCAGATTGGTAAATCTTTCCGTAATGAAATTACACCAGGGAACTTTACATTTAGAACGAGAGAATTTGAACAAATGGAACTGGAATTTTTCTGTGAACCCGATACAGATATGGAATGGTTCCAATACTGGAGAAATTATTGCAAACAGTGGTTGCTGGATTTGAATATGCCTGAAACCAGTATCCGTTTGAGAGACCATTCCCCTGAAGAATTGTCCCATTATAGCAAAGGTACAACAGATATTGAATATCGTTTCCCGTTTGGCTGGGGCGAATTGTGGGGCATTGCAGACAGAACAGATTACGATTTGAAATGCCACCAAGAAACAAGCGGTCAAGATATGACATATTTTGACCAAGAAAAAGACAAAAAATATATTCCTTATTGTATTGAACCTTCTTTGGGTGCAGACAGAATGACATTGGCGTTCTTGTGTGAAGCATATGACGAAGAAGAAGTAGGGGAAGGCGATGTGAGAACAGTATTGCATTTCCACCCTGCATTGGCACCTGTGAAAGCGGCTGTATTGCCTTTGTCTAAAAAATTGGGCGAAAAAGCAACAGAAGTATACCAGATGTTGACAAAAGAATTTAACTGTGAATATGACGAAACAGGTTCTATTGGCAAACGTTACAGAAGACAAGACGAAATCGGTACACCTTTCTGTATCACATACGATTTTGAAAGTGTGGATGATGGTTGTGTGACAGTGCGTGACAGAGATACAATGGAACAAGAAAGAATGCCAATTTCTGAACTGACAGCATATTTGAAACAGAAAATGGAATTTTAATCAAAAATAAGTATGAAAAAATAATTACGAGCATACATGAATATTATCATGTATGCTCTTTTTTTGATTTGATAGATGCGTGTTTATTGAAATAAAGTGACAATGTCTTGTGGAGTTTTTACAATGGCATCGGCACCACAAGCATGAAATTCCTCGGTACTACCATAACCATACAATACACCAATGGCAGAAATGCCAAGAGCGTGTGCCCCTTCAATGTCATATTTACGGTCACCTACCATAATGATGTCTTTTGTATCTGCTTGCATTTCTTGCATAACATAAGCAATGACTTTTGCTTTTGTGTTGCGTGCAGATGTGGTGTCATCACCACCAATAATTTCAAAATATTCTGTTAAGCCAAAATGTTCTAAAATGCGCAGTGCAGTGCTTTGATGTTTGGATGTGGCAACAGCAAGGCGTTTTCCCATTGCACGCAATGTTTTTAACGTTTGTTTGATACCATCATAAACAGCATTTTCAAATAAGCCAACAGCAAAATATCGTTCTCTGAAATAGAAAATACCTTGTTCGATTTGTGTTTCGTTCATGCCAAATGCATTATGAAAACTTTCACGCAAAGGTGGCCCGACCATAAAACGCAAATCCTCTGATTGCCATATGGGTATGTCCATTTTTTCTTGCATATATTGTGCAGAACGAATGATGCCTTCTGCAGAATCTGTTAATGTACCATCTAAATCAAATAGTATAATATTTTGTGTAAAATGTGCCATATGATTGCCTACTTTCTTTTTTTATGCTTATTTTACACCGCTTTTTGTAGGATTGTAAAGTTTTGAAAAAAATCAAAAATTTTTTGCAACTTTTTGATACATTCATACATCTAATAAACAGGAATAAAAATAAAGAAAGTAAATGGGGGGCAAAACCGTGATATCCAAAAGGCAAAAACAAGTGGAAGACTGCCTGCTCCAACAATATGATAAATTCTATCGCTTGGCGTATGGATATGTACAAAATGAACAAGATGCTTTGGATATTGTTCAGGAAAGTGCGTATCATGCAGTGAAGGATTGTGAAAATCTAAAAAATGAATTGTATCTGTCAACATGGCTGTATCGTATTGTTATCAATACAGCATTGGAATTTTTGAGAAAACAAAAGTGGGAAACAACTGTGGAAGATGACACATTGGAAGCAATCACTGGCATTTCTGAAGATATGGCATCATTGCATGTTGAATGGGAGTTACAGGAAATATTAGAACAGTTGTCACCGAAAGATAAAACAGTTGTGATACTGCGGTATTTTGAAGATTGCAAACTGGAAGATATTGCACAAATCACAAGAGAAAATGTAAATACGGTCAAAGCAAGACTTTATCGAACATTGAGAAAAATGCGAAAAAAATTAGAGTAGAAAGGCGTGAACAAAATGTCACAAAATGACGATAATCCACTGACAGAACAAAAAAAGGCATATATGCAAATACCGGTTCCCAAAACAGCAAAAAAAAGTGTGGAAACAGGTATTGCAAAAGCAAGAGCAGAAAAAAGAAAAAATATGATGCTGCATAATTTGAAAAAAATAGGTGTTTGTGCAGCAGCAGTTTTGGTAACATTTGGGGTTGTGGTGAATGCAAGTCCTATGGTGGCAAATGCTATGGTGGGGTTGCCTGTGATTGGCAAAATTACAAAAGTGATAACATTTGGAAAATATACCAATGAACAAAATCATATGAGTGCAGATGTCAATATTCCAAAAGTAGAAGGTAATGTGGCAGCGAATGCAGAAATTGAAACATATGCAAAAGATTTGATTGCAAAATATGAATTAGAATTGGAAAAAACAAATGGTGCAAGCAATTATGATATGCAGTCGGATTATGAAGTGGTGGCAGATGGTAAAAATTATGTGAGTATTCGTATTAACACAGTGATTACACAGGCATCTGGTGCACAATTTGTAAAAATATTTACCATTGATAAAGCAACAGGCAAAGTGAAAACATTACAACAGTATGTGAATGATGATGCAAAATTACAGGCAATTAGCAACAATATCAAACAACAAATGGAAACACAGATGGAAGAAGATAAAAACAAAAGTTACTTTATTGGCGATGATGGGTTTAGTGGTTTGACTGGCGATGAAAGTTTCTATTTGAATGAAGTTGGTGAATTGGTGATTGTATTTGATGAATATGTGATTGCACCAGGGAGTATGGGAATGATACAATTTACAATCGCTGATAGTGTTTGGAAATAAAAATAGTTTTCGTAATAAAAAGATAAAAGAAACGGCATGACGGTGGTTATGCCGTTTCTTTTAAAATATAAGATATGGTTGAGTGGTTATTTATGATTTTTTATAAAAATAAAAGCAGAAAACCATACAATAATGATTTCCTGCTTTTGATTATGATTGCTATATAGTACTTTTTGTGAAAAGAGCCATTGTTTTGAATTTTATGTGCTATCAAAACAGTGATTGCAAATAATGCGAATACTTTGACAGCCTTTTTTTGGCATAAAGGATTGGGTGTCAGTTTTTTCATTGTTCAAAACAAAATAAAATGCGTTTTGTTGTTATACATGAGAATACGCAATATGAAAATCAAATAATTTTTTGGAAATGATTTCTAATTGTGGTGTATCTAGTGCAATGTCAGAGTTGAGAGAAAGTATCCGACTGCCTTTTGTCAATACATAAATGTGGTATGTAATATCAACATTTGCGACAGAAGCAGTGTCACAACCCGTTACCGCAATAGTTTGCATTTCGTAAAATGAAAGAGAATTCTTGCATACATCAAAAAATATAGGAACATTTATATCAATGATTCTGTAATGTAAATAAGGACTGCTTTCTGGCTCAATATCATGATAGCTGTCATATTGTGTTACAAAAGGTGATGCTTGGTATGTTTCATTGGCGATGTATGTACCGTCTGTGATGTCCATGAAATCTGTGATATACAGTGGAAAATCATTGCTTGGTTTTTGTTGTGCAGAAAGTGCATAACGTATCACAGGATGTTCTGTTGGTTTTTGCACTTGATGGAATATGGTAGAAGTTTGTATGATGAAAAACAAAAGACCAATGATTACCACACTTGCCAAAGAATATCTTGTGATGGTTTCAGAATTGAACCGATGTTGCAATGTGTGTTGTAACAAAGAAACAATACCTTGATATACAAATGGTAATATCCCACCACATAAAATTATCATTTTGATATAAGGATTTTTCTGACTATCTATGAAAAATACACCAATCATTACAACAAGTGCAAGATAACCCATACCACCGAAGATAGATGCAATTTTGTACCGTATGGGCGGTATTGGTGGGATATTTTGTCCTGTCTGTATACAGGTGATATTGTTTTTGATAATGGGAATATACAAAAGATATTGTATGATAAAAAATAATATTGATGTTGGAAAACAAATATATATACTACAAAATGATACATCTGTTAGCACAGATAGTGGGTAATCAAAAAAATGAGATAACAAAAAACCACCAAGAAATAACAATATAAATAAATGCCATATGATTGTAAAATACAATTTTTTTTTGATAAGATGCATACTATTTTCTAAATAATGTGTTGCTGATGGAGATAATGGAAAAGGCTGTTGTTTTGTAGTATAGAAAAATTGTGTGTTGCGAAATTGTACAGAAGGAGTAAAACCGTCATGTTGAAATGTTTCAGAGATACATTGTTGTTCTTGCAAATTGGGGGCAACAAAATATAATATGCTACCTGTTACCATAGCAATATAGGAACGATTTTGGGGTGCTATTTTTTGATATGTCCAAAAAAAGTCGTTGATGTTGGATAGTTCCCAGCCTTGTTTTGCCATATGTTCGATATGGGATATGATATGATTGATTTCAAAGCCTTGAAATAAGTGCAATTCTCTTTTTGTTTCCATAAATGTTCCCCCATTTTCGATAACATAATCTATTTTTTTATTATAAAAGTAAAAAATATGGATTGTCAATGTAT
>JAHHTV010000020.1 GCA_020024395.1 Anaerotignum sp.
TTGCATGTGTTAAGCACGCCGCCAGCGTTCATCCTGAGCCAGGATCAAACTCTTACATTAAAATTTGTCCTGCCAGTATGTCTGGCTATCCTCCGGTTTTTTCGAAACCGGCAAACTCTTTGTCTTTTTGTTGATACTTCGTATCAACTGAATTGACTATGGGTTGTAAGTTTATTTCTGCTGTTTAGTTTTCAAGGAACAGTCTTGCTGTTTTTCTTTTTCGAATTCAGCTCGATTATTCTATCAAACTGTTTTCTTTTTGTCAAGTACTTTTTTTCGTACTTTTTGTTGGCAGAAGTTTTTCAACTTCTAGCGACAGCGAAATATATTCTATCATGTCGTTTTTTGTTTGTCAACACTTTTTTCATTTTCTTTTATTTTTGTACCGCCCTGTTCAGCGGCGAAATTTATAATATCATAACAAAATATATGTGTCAACACTTTTTTTCATTTTTTTGCATTTTTTTCAAAGTACATCAAAAAATCTCCATTTTCTGTTTCTATGATAAACAATGCCAAAGTATATGCTTTGGCATTGTTCATATCACATCTTTTTCATCACATAATTCTTTTGCAGCTGCCAAAGCCGTTTCTGTAATTTCCTCGCCACCAATCAGGCGTGCAACCTCCAAATAGGATGCCTCACGGTCTAATGCACATACTGTGGTTGTAGTACAGCCTTCCGTTTCCTTTTTTTCAATCAAATAATGACTGTCAGCCATTGCTGCAATCTGCGGTAAATGTGTAATACAAAGTATCTGTCTTTTTTTCGCCAAAAAATGTAGTTTTTCTCCTACTTTTCGAGCAGTTTTGCCACTTACGCCTGTATCAATTTCATCAAATATAAATGTCCCAATTTTATCTGCATCCACCAAAACCGTTTTCAACGCCAACATCACTCTAGACATTTCCCCACCTGATGCAATTTTTGCCAAAGGTCTTAAATCTGCCCCTGCATTTGCTGCAATCAAAAATTCTACTCTGTCCAAACCATCAGATGTAAATTGTGGCTGTGGTTCTATAGAAATCTCAAATTTTGCCTGTACCATCTGCATATCATGCAATGCATTTTCCACTTGTGTTTGCACTTGTTTTGCTGTATTTTTGCGTATTTTTGTCATCTCTGCCGCAATATTTCGCATTTGCTGTGCAATGTGTTCACTTTCTTTTTGTAATTCTATTGTTTTTTCTTCGCTGTTTTTCAAAAATTCCAATTCTTCTGTTGCTTTTTCATAAAAATCCAATACTGCCTCTATACTACCACCATATTTTCTTTTTAAGCGATAGAGCATTTGTAATCGTTCTTCTACTTCTTCCAAACCTTCTGGGTCAATTTCCAGTGCCTCTGTATACCGTTTCCATTCTCTTGCACCATCTTCCAGCTGTGCATACACATTCTCCATACGCTCTGCCAAATCTGACAATGTCCCATCCAGCATAGCCGCCTCATGCAAACAATGTGTCACTTCACCCAAATTATCACACACAGAGCCATCATCATTTCCATACAGCAATTTTATACCTTGCACAGAATATCGTATCAACTTATCCATACTTTGCAAACGTTTTTTCTGTTCCAGCAATATTTCTTCTTCATCTATTTTGAGATTTGCCTGTTCAATTTCTTCTTTTTGGAATTGCAATATATCCATTCTTTGTGCCAAGCTTCCCTCATCTTTGCAAATCATTGCCAACTGTTTTTGTATTTCTTTTTGTTTTCTGCTCCATTGTCTGTAATTTTCCAAATGCGAAACCAAATCCGCCCCACAAAAACGGTCTAACAATGTAATGTGTTTGTTTGGATTTAACAATGATTGATGGTCATGTTGTCCATAAATATCCAACAATTCTGTTGACAATTCTTTCAGCATACCTGCTGTCACGATATTTCCATTGACTCTTGCAATCGTTTTTCCACTGCTTTGCATCACACGGCAAATCAAAACAGAACCATCCATTTCTGTTGCAATGCCGTTTTCTTCCAAAAAATCGACCACTTTTGGATTATCTGTTGTAAATAGAGCTTCCACCATAGCTGCCGATGTATCTTTTCGCAAAAAATCCTTGTTCACTCTGCCACCCAAAGCAAAATGTAAAGAATCTATCACCATAGATTTTCCTGCACCCGTTTCCCCCGTCAATATATTCAATCCCTTTTGAAAATATAGTTCACTTTCCGCAATCAAAGCAACATTTTTGATATGCAAATGTTCCAGCATAGCAAATACCTCGTTTCTTACGCACTATGAATAATGCGATACAATTTTTCAATAATAGAAACCGCTTGATTATGGGTACGCACCACGCAAAACACAGTATCATCCCCTGCAATCGTTCCCATAATTTCTGGATTTTGCATATTATCCAAAGCCACAGCAACTGCCATACCCATACCTTCCAATGTTTTTACAACAATCATATTTTGGGCATAATCCATTTTTACCACAGCTTCTCGAAATACTCTTGTCAATCTTTCTGTCACTTCTGTATCATTTCCTGTAATCACAGAATATTTTTGTTTGCCTCTTTCTGTTGCAATTTTTGTCAATTTCATTTCCCGAATATCACGAGAAACAGTTGCCTGTGTCACAGAAAACCCTTCATCACACAATCTTTGTGCCAATTCGTCTTGTGTTTCAATATCATATGTTTCAATCAATTCCAATATTTTTGCATGTCTGGCGATTTTCATCACAATTCACAACCTTTCTTTTTATCTTCCCAATTTATGACGCAAAACATCATAAAAACTTTGTGTATTTGTTTTCATAATCGATGCAAATACTTTTGCCTTTTGAATTTGTATGGTTGTTTTGCCGCTCAATGACCACGCCTCTTGTCCATCTGCACTGACAGTAAAAGCCGTATCCTCTCTCGGGTTCACTTCCAATGTCACCGTATCATCTGCGGAAATCACAATCGAACGACTTGTCAATGTATGTGCCGCAATCGGTGTAATGGCAATAATTTGTGCATCCGCTTTTAGCACAGGACCACCTGCCGACAAATTATACGCCGTAGAGCCTGTTGGCGTACATACCACAACACCATCTGCACGCAATGTATCCACATATTCCCCATTGATATAAATACGAAATTCCAATATTTTATATAATAATCCTCTTGTCACACAAATATCATTCAACGCCAATATATTTTCCTGTAACTGATTTTCTATCTGGAAACTTGTTTCCAACAACATTCTTTTTTCTGTGGTATATTTTCCCTCTAATACTTTATCAATGGCAAATTCTGCTTTGTTTTTTTCTTCTGCCGTCAAAAAACCAAGCGTTCCCAAATTGATACCCAATATTGGTGTATTATAACGGGCAGATTTTCTTCCAGCGCCAAGCAATGTACCATCACCGCCCAGAGAAATCAAAAAATCAGAATATTGGAACAATTCTTCTTCTTTTCTTGCATACATTTCCAAATCTGCCAATTTTGCCACATCTTCTGCCAGTTGTGGCATACAACCTCTATCCAACAAATGCCTGAGCAATCTTTTGGTCACAGCCAAATCCTTATCTTTTTCTATATTTGGCAGTATCCCCACTTTTATCACGAAAACACCTCATTTGCCTTCTTATTTCATAGCATTTCATGAGATTTGGAAACCACATATTGTTTCAAATTTTCCAAATCATCGCCACATAAACCACTGTTTTTCTTATCCAAATAAATCAAATATTCAATATTTCCTTTTGGGCCTTTAATGGGGGAAAAATCCAACCCCAATACCCCCAAACCATTTGCCGTCACATAATCTGTAATCATATCAATCACTTCACGATGCACGACAATATCTCTCACAACACCATTTTTTCCCACTTTTTCTCTACCTGCTTCAAACTGTGGCTTAATCAAGCACACCAACTGTCCATCCTCAGCCATCACGCTTGTCACAGCAGGCAATATTTTTGTCAATGATATAAATGCTACATCAATCGAAGTAAACGCAGGTGGCTCTGGCACTTGTTCTGTTGATAAATATCTTGCATTTGTTTTTTCCAAACAAACAACTCTTTCATCATTTCTCAATTTCCAAGCCAATTCTCCATATCCCACATCAACAGAATACACTTTTCTTGCACCATTTTGCAGCATACAATCTGTAAAACCTCCTGTTGACGCACCAATATCCATACAAATTTTATTTTCCAATGTAATTGGAAACACTTCCATTGCTTTTTCTAATTTGTATCCACCACGGCTGACATATTTCATACTGGCTTCTTTTACTTCAATATCCGCATCCACTGCCACTTTTGTACCAGCTTTATCCTCTTTGACACCATCCACATACACAACACCTGCCATAATATAAGCCTTTGCCCTGTCTCTGCCAGAAGCAAGGCCACGCTGTACCAGTAATGTATCCAAACGTTCTTTCATCACTTTTTCCGCCATAACATTTATTCTCCTATGGTTTGTTTTATGGTCTGATAAATCCCTTTTCCATCTAAACCGTATTTTTCAAACAACTGTGCTTGTGTCCCCTGTTCAATAAACACATTTGGAAACGCCAAATTTCTGACATTCGCCTGTATACCACAATCGCTATAACATTCCAAAACCGCAGAACCAAAACCGCCTTTTCTGACATTATCCTCCACTGTAAAAATATATTCACAATTTTCTGCCACTTCTTTCAGCATATTTTCATCCAATGGACAAACAAACCGAATATTAACAACCGTTGGATTTTTTCCATCTGCACGCAATTTTTCTGCCGCCTCATATGCCGCTTCCAGCATATGCCCTTCTGCCAATATTGCAATGTCTTTTCCTTTTGCAATCCATTCTGCTTTACCCATTTCCACAGGTGTTTGATATTCCATAAATTTTGTTGTAGCCGTACCTCTTGGATACCGCACCGCAACGGGAGTTTTGCACACATTCACAGCATATTCCAACATTTCTTCCAATTCCCAAGCATTTTTGGGTGAAAGTACTTGCATATTGGGAATATGTCTTAAAAATGATAAATCAAATACCCCTTGATGTGTTTCGCCATCTGCCCCCACAATGCCTGCACGGTCAATCGCAAACACAACATGTAAATTTTCCATACAAACATCATGAATGACTTGGTCATATGCCCTTTGTAAAAAAGTGGAATACACCGCAAACACTGGTATTTGTTTTTGACTTGCCAAGCCTTCAGCAAATGTTGTCCCATGCTGTTCTGCAATGGCAACATCAAAAAAACGTTTTGGGAATTGTTTCTGAAATTTTTCAAACCCTGTACCACTACACATTGCCGCTGTTATTCCCACAACTTTTGGATTATGTTTGGCAATCTTTACCATTTTATCCCCAAATACACTTGACCAACTTTTTCCGCTGCTTTTTGCAAGTGTTTCTCCTGTACGCACATCAAACGGGCTCACTCCATGATATGCCCATGGTCTTTCTTCTGCATAAGGGTAGCCTTTTCCTTTAATTGTTTTCACATGAATAAAAATCGGGCCATGCATTTGTTTGACATTTTGAAACAACTCTATCAATTCTGGCAAATCATGCCCATCTACGGGGCCAATGTATTTGAAACCCATATGTTCAAATACAGCACCTTGTAAAAATAATAATTTCGCACTATCACGCACTTTTTCCAACACCCTATATGCAGGCTTTCCCAAAGCAGGCACCACATCCCGAAAATGTTTGACATGTTCTTTCAAATTTTGGTATCTGTTGCTTGTACGCAATGTATGAAAATGATTGCTGATTGCCCCAACATTGGTATCAATAGACATCTCATTATCATTTAGTATCACAATCAAGTTTGTATTTTCTTTTCCTGCATTGTTCAATGCCTCATATGCCAAACCACCTGTCATAGAACCATCACCAATCACTGCAATCACATGATTTTTTCTGCCTTGCAAATCTCTTGCTTTGGCAATACCCAATGCAGCGGATATAGATGTAGAACTATGCCCTGCGGCAAATGCATCACAATTGCTTTCATTCGGTTTCGGGAAGCCGCTCAATCCGTCCATTTGTCTTAATGATGAAAACTCATCTTTTCTGCCTGTCAAAATTTTGTGTATATATGCTTGATGACCCACGTCCCATACAATTTTATCTTGTGGCACAGAAAAACAATATTCCAAAGCAACTGTCAATTCCACAACGCCCAAATTCGACGCCAAATGCCCACCTGTTTTAGAAATAGAACGCAACAAAAATTTTCGCACTTCTTTGCAAAGCTGTTCCATTTCCGCTACGTTTAACTTTTTCAAATCATCTGGAGAATTTATCGTTTTCAGCAATCTTTTCAATCAAACCACCATCTTCTTCAAAATAATAGACCAACTACAATCCCCAATATCGCCACCACAAACACTTCCAACGGCGTATGACCTAACAATTCTTTTACTTTACTAAAATTTGGTAATTCATGATGCACAATCAAATAATTCAGTATTTCTGCTTGTTTCCCCGCCGCACGCCGAATACCTGCCGCATCATACATCACCACAAATGAAAATATCAATGCAATGGCAAACAAAGGAGAGTCAAAACCATGATATTTTCCTACACTCATTGTCAAAGCCATCACCAAAGAAGAATGGGAGCTGGGCATACCACCTGTCCCAACAATCCGTGTTACATCAAATTTTCTTTGTGTCACAATTGGGCGAATGGTTTTGAAGCCTTGTGCAATCGCCCATGAAATAATTGCTGCCCAAAATGGTTTATTTGACAATATCATTTCAAATCCCATAATACACCATCTTCCTTCTTCTTATTTTAATATGTTCGTTGTAATAAATACTGTGTCAATGCTTTCAAAAACACACCATTTTCGCCCATACTTTCCCATATTTCTATCGCTTCTGCAGTCAATGTTTGTGCAATTTCTTTTGACTTTTCTATCCCATACATTGTCACAAATGTATTTTTCTGATTTTTTTCATCACTATGTGCAGGTTTGCCCAATGCTTCTGTTGTCTGTGTCACATCTAAAATATCATCTAATATCTGAAACGCCACACCAATTTTTTCACCAGCCACACCAAACTGTTTGACCACTTCGTCATCTGCACCACCCACACTTGCACCCGCTTGCAATGCACCTTTTATCATTGCTGCTGTTTTATGTAGATGTATAAATTCCAATTTTTTTGCATCTAGCGGTGTCCCTTCAAAATACACATCAACCACTTGTCCTGTCAACATTCCTTGCAACCCAGCACCTTTTGCCACAGCCAACATTGCCCCTGTTGTTTGTTTACAAGGATTTTCATAACAAGCATTTGCCATAATTTCCATCGCTTGATGCAACAGTCCATCACCTGCCAATATTGCCATTGCTTCTCCAAATTTTTTGTGACTGGTTGGTTTTCCCCTTCTCAAATCATCATTATCCATTGCAGGCAAATCATCATGTATCAAAGAATATGTGTGTATCATTTCCAAAGCACAAGCAAAAGGCTCTGCCCATTTGGTGTCACCACCAACTGCTTTACAAGCCTCCAAAACCATCATCGGACGCAATCTTTTTCCACCTGCAAACAAACTATATCGCATTGCTTCAAATATCATAGGTGGAAATTCTGCTTGTTTTGGAATATACTGTTCCAGCATACTTTCAATATCCACAATATTTTGTTTCAACTGTTTTTCAAAATCCATTGTATTCACCCTTCTTTCTGAAAAGGCTTTTCTTCCCATAGTCCTGCTTCTTTTTGGAGCAATACCACACTACCTTCTGCTGCTGCCAATTTCTCTTTACAAACTGTAGATAACGACAATCCTTCTTGATACAACTTGACAGCATCTTCCAAAGGCACTTCTTCCGACTCCAATTTTTCCACAATTTCTTCTAAACGTGTGATAGCATCTTCAAATGTCACTTTCTTTTTCGCCATGAGATTTCACCGCCTTTTTTTTAATTTCTGCTTGCAAACTGCCATCTTTCAAATAAACTGTTACCACATCACCTGTTTGTGTCTGTTTTATAGATGTCAGTATCTCTCCTGCTGTTGTTGTCACCATTGCATAGCCTCTGCCCATCACAGCATATGGAGAAAGAGCTTCCAAACGATGAGAAAGCTGTTGCACTTTATTTTTTTGATACAACAATATTTGTTCTATTTGTTTTGTCAAATCTGTTTGATTTTGTATCACTTGCTGTTTTGCAATATCCATACGTTCCAAAGGCTTTGCCAGTATCGGATGTTTCAACAAAAACAATAATCTTCTGCCACTACTTGTCAATATTGCTTGCATATCTCTTTGCAATCTTGTTGTCATTTTTTGCAATATCTCTATTTTTTGCTCTAATGGTTCTGTTGCCAATTCCGCAGCCGCCGAAGGTGTTGCTGCCCGCAAATCTGCCACAAAATCCGCAATGGTAAAATCTGTTTCATGTCCCACCGCAGAAATCACAGGTATTTCAGATGCAAAAATCGCCCTTGCCACATTTTCTTCATTAAAACACCACAAATCTTCTAGGGAACCGCCACCACGTCCCACAATCAACACATCTGCTTTGCCCCATTGGTTCACTGCTTTGATAGACCGTACAATATCGTCGGCAGCTTTTGCTCCTTGCACCAATGTTGGAAATATTGCAATCTTTACTGCTGGGTTTCTGCGTGTTGCCACTTTTATCATATCTTGTACAGCCGCACCTGTTGGCGATGTCACAACTGCAATACAAGTAGGATTTTTTGGTATTTCTCTTTTATAATCTGCATCAAACAGCCCTTCTGCCTCCAACTGCTGTTTGAGCTGTTCAAAAGCCGTTTGTAACACACCCACACCCACAGGTTCCAAAAATTCTGCATACAGCTGGTATTGTCCTGTTTTTTCATATAATGATACACTGCCATATAGTACCACTTGCATACCATTTTCAGGAAAAAACGGCAATGTTTCTGCATATTGTCGAAACATTACACAATTCACAGCACCTACTGCATCTTTTAATGTAAAATAAAAATGTCCTGTGCCATGTGCCTTAAAGTTGGAAATTTCTCCTCGTATCAGCAAACTGTTTAATATGCAATCGTTTTCCAATAAATTTTTAATATATCGGTTAATCTGCCCTACGGTAAATATTTTCGGTTCTATCATACATATGTCGTCCTTTTAGGCATTTTCTGATTTTGCAATTTTACCCAACACACCATTGATAAAACCGGGAGCTTCATCAGAGCTAAATTCTTTTGCCAACTCTACTGCTTCATTGATAACCACTGCAACAGGTGCTTCTTTTGCAAACAACATTTCATATACCGCCAACCGCAATATTGCCAAATCCACACGGTTCATTCTTTTGGTATCCCAATTTTTTGCAAACGCATCAATTTTGTTATCAATTTCTGTAATATGTGCTTTTGTACCTTCCACAGTATTCAGAATATATGTTTTATCTTTTTCCGAAACAGGTTCTTCTTGTTCTTCCAAAAACAATGCTCTAATATCTTCATGTTCTGTTGCTTCGTGGAAATCAATTTGAAACAACAACTTAAACGCATTTTGTCTTGCACTTCTACGACTCATAAATTTGCCTCCGATTTTCTTTTTCCATTTGGACAAAAACCACCCCTCGTAGAGGAGTGGTATTTGTCCCTTTTATTCTTCTTCTGCTTTTACTGTTTTTTCTTTTACAATACCAGCAACCGCCACATTTACAACAGGTACAGAAATTCCTGTCATTGTTTCCACGGCATTTTTTACTTTTTTCTGTACTTCTTCTGCCGCAACCTGTACTTTTGTACCAAAATTCACAATGATTTCAATATCCAACATCACTTCGGAACCTTCGTTCAACACTTTAACACATTTTGTTTGATTTCTTTTGCCAAAAAACTCCACAAAACCTTTGCCGCTGCCAGCACCTTCTGTCACGCCTTCTACTTCCAAAGCTGCAGTGACTGCAATCACGCCAATCACTTCATCTGCAATTTGTATTTGACCATTTGTTGTTTTTGTTTCAGTCATATGATGACCTCCCATTCTTGATACAGCATACAATATCAAAAATAATATATCCTGTTTCCTTTTTCATTATCATCAAATTTTTTATTTCAGTATATCAGAAAATCAGTGACAATGCAAATAAATATGCAATAAAATATGTATAAAAATAGGATATACACTACACTTTGGTATATTTATTTTACTTCTTTTTCCAAAATTTCTTTTGACAGTGCCAATGCTCTTTCCACCACAGCGTCCATATTATAATATTTATACTCTGCCAATCTACCGCATAAATACAAATTACTCCAACAGCTTGTAAGTGTTGTTTCATATTTTTCATACAACGCATGATTTTCCTCATTTTCAATCGGATAATATGCCTCTTGTCCAGGTTTGTCTTCAAATGCTTCTGGATACTCTCTCAAAATGGTTGTAACACCTGTTTTTTGTTGTCCTGTCAATTTTTTGAATTCTGTAATTCTTGTAAATACTTCGCTGGTTGGATAATTCATCACTGCCACTGACTGAAAACTATCTTTTTCTATTGTTTCAAATTGCAAATCCAAAGAACGGTATGGCAAAGCCCCATAACAATTTTGCAACAGTTTATCTGGCATACCTGTATAAACAAAAATCCCATGAAATACTTCTCCTTGCAAAAGAATGGTACCATCATATTCAAATTTGATAATGCTATCCATATCTGTTCTAAGCAAGCATTCTATATTTTCATGATTTAACATATTTTCAAACAATGCAGTGTATCCATCTACAGGCATTTGCTGAATTCTATCATTAAAATAACGGTTATCATATCCCAGCACAACAGGTACACGTTCCAAAACAGAATGGTCTATGTTTTTTACATTGCTAACGCCCCATTGTTTTGTCGTATACCCATCAAACACATTGGCGTATATATAATGTCCCAATGTTTTAACCACTTTTTCTTCACAATTCATCAATTCTAAAATGGACACCCTATGTTTATTGCCAAAATACTGTTGTAAATATGTTTGCAATATTTTACATTGTTGTGCAGAAAACAAATTTTCCATAGAATAAAAATTAAATGGAATGGGTACTTCTGTACCTTTTATCATCCCTTTCACACGATGTTGATAAGGTTTCCATTTTCCAAATTTATCCAAATATTGTGCAACTTCTTCGTTGTTGGTGTGAAAAATATGTGGGCCATATTGATGTATCAAAATACCATCTTCATTTACTGTGTCATACATATTACCAGCAATGTGGTTTCTTTTTTCCACAACAAGCACATGTTTTCCCGCTTCTGCCAGCTCTCTTGCTACCACTGTCCCTGCAAAACCTGCACCTACTACAATCACATCAGGCATTTTTTTTGACCAAACATTCATATTGTATTACCTCTCTCCTTGTATGTTTTTAACTTCTTCCTACGATAGTATAAATGACTGATGCCCCATACAAAGGCACTGAACACCAACACCAAATAAAAACTGATACTTCTGGAAAGACACAATGATGCAGTCAACAAATCCCCCGTAAACACAGAAGCAAACACTGTCACATACACCAATTCCGATATACCAGCAGACCCTGGAAGCGGCAGCATATCCACCGCAATATAAACTGCTGCTTGTAATAGCATGATTGTCCATATACTTTCTTGTTCCAAGCCCATACCTCGATAAATGAGCCATGTCAAAAAGAACAAACTACTTCTTTGCAACAGTGTCATAATTGTTGCCACAACAATTTTGATTGTATGTTTCCGAAAAAATTGTACGACTTCTCCATAATGTGCCACAGCCTCTTGTATTTTTTCCATACGAAAATCAGCTGGTTTCAAAATGCCGATTTTTATCAATGCTTTTTCTACAAATACAGCCACAGCCATTGCATAGCGAGGTGTCACCATCACCCATACCAATATCGCCACCAATATTGTATTGAGTACAATACCCAAAAAAAACAATCCTGTATATTCTGCAAAATATATTTGGATATTCCCTCTCCAGAATATTGTAATCAAAATTCCGATAATTGCCAATATAAATTTATATAATATTGCAACAACCATCAAAATAGGTGTACTATCAGCCAGACGAATACCCGCTTTATTCATATAATACAGTTGTGCAGGTTGTCCACCCGTTGCCGATGGTGTAATACCAGAAAAGAAAAATCCAATAAACGACCAACCCACACATTGCAACAATGATATTTTCAAATGCAGTGCTTGCAATAAATACCAGATAATACTACCTTCTGCTGCTACAAAAAACAAAGAGGCAATGACACCTGCCAAAATCCAAATTTTATCTGTTTTTGCAATCGCTGCATACACCACAGCCATATCATTGTTTTTGATAATCACAAATGCTGTCACACCCATCAAAAGCAACAACAGCATAATACTACCAAAATACTTACGTCCCATAAACTTCTCCTTTTACAAACATCGGATTTTCATAATCCAGAAAATCTGTCAACAACCCCTCATACAAAAAATCCGTGTTTTCCAATTCGTAAAAATCTCTGGGTGTTACAAGCGAAAAATGTTTCCCAAACAAATCCAATCCCACATCTTGCAAACATCTTGCCAAAAATGAAGAACAAGTATAATGTTTTTTTTGATAAAATGGTTTTTTCAGCAGTATAAATGGCAGTCCAATGATACAGTAATGATACTGAAACCGTTTTGTATAACATTCTTCCATTTTTTCCTGCAACATTTGTTTTTGTTCTTTTGTGCAGTCAATAGCAATGATTTTGTATTTTGCGGTTGGAAACACACTTGCAATTTTTTGTGTATCCTCTTTGATAAATCCTGCAAAAAAAGTAACTGACGGATTACGCCTCCCTACACTATACACATTTTCCAATTTTGGGTCAAATGCCATTGCCACATGACAGTAATTGATTTTTGTTGTTTTTCTAATAATTTCCGCAAAAAATCCAGGTGTATCCACCAAGGCAAAATATAACTTTTCCATACTTTCACCAACTTTCTATGGGTGTATACTTTCCAGACACCTTACTGGAATTTCACCAGCTTTCTTGCCAAACGATACCCTGTGACTGTTGCAAAATCGCCCAATCTGCCAGGCAAATATGTCAATCCGCTCAATCGTTTGTATCGCAATGTTTTATACAACCCTTTGTCTAACTGACGCATATGTTCCCAAAGGTCTCTGCGTTTTTCTCTTGCATCTTTATCCCCAATCAAAAGCAAGTGAATGGAAGAAATCGCCATCATCACAGAAATATTTCTTGTCATATATGTTGCCAATTTTGGCTCTTGCACCTGTGAAATATCCGTACATTCTGAAACCAATTTTGTCACCAATATTTGTTGGTCAATACGTTTCATCAACACTTTTTCATTCACAGACTGATCATCTCTACCAATAAAATAATGATACAAATCCACATCTAAATAATAAATACGTTCCACATATGGCAAAGGTTGATATGCAAAAATATTGTCTACATAAAATGTATGTTTTGTTACATTTGAATATTTAAAACAACCTGTATCGG
>JAHHTV010000200.1 GCA_020024395.1 Anaerotignum sp.
TTGCAAGATTTTTCGACATAATAAAAATCTCCTTTCTTTGTATTTTATCTTAATGTATATCAGACAAAAAGTCAAGTATATTTTACTTAAGTGTATATAAATTTTACTTTTATATAAAAAAGCAATATTCCATTTTGGAATATTGCTTTTTTGTTTTTTTAATTTTTCTTTTTATTGTTTTCTTTTTTGGCAATTTCGATATGCACACGTTTATTCTTGATTTTGCAACGTTTCATGCTATACAAAATGTCTTTGACATATTCTGTGGGTACATCAACAAATGTATAGTTATCAAACAAATCAATGGCACCAAGTGCTTTTCCAGGTACACCTGCTTCATTGGCAATGGCACCCACAATATCTTTTGTACGGATTTTGTTTTTCTTACCTGCATTGATGAACATTCTAACCATTTTTTCACCACTGCCACCATACAATTCTGTACCATTACAGTTGATATCGTCCATAATGTCCAAATCATCAGTTCTGACATCTGCAAGATGTTGTTTTAGTAGTGCCGCTGCAATGTCCATAGCAGTAAAATCATCGTCCATCAGATTTTCTACTAAATGAATATATTTTGTCAAATGCCCTTCTTGTATGGTGTCTTTGACTTTTTCCAAGAAGATATTTGTTTTCATTTCTTCTACATCGCTCAGTGTTGGCAATTTTTGTTGTATGATTTTGGTTTTGGTATAACGCATGATATCACGTAATTTGTAAATATCTTTGCCAACACAAAATGTAAATGCTTTACCAGTTCTGCCTGCTCTACCAGTTCTGCCAATACGATGGACATAATATTCTTCATCTTGTGGTACATCATAGTTGAATACAATGTCCACATCGTCAACGTCAATCCCTCTGGCAGCCACATCGGTTGCAACCAGTATTTCGATGGTACCATTGCGGAATTTTTGCATGACTTTATCTCTTTGGGCTTGTTTCAAATCACCATGCAGACCTTCTGCAAAATACCCACGTCCTTGCAACAATTCTACCAAATCATCCACTCTTTTTTTGGTATTGCAAAATACCATTGCAAGATTTGGCATATACACATCAATAATTCTAGTCAATGCTTCCAGTTTTGTTTTTTCTTTGACATCAAAGTAATATTGTTCGATATTGGGAACGGTGAGTTCTTTGCGAACGATTTTGACAAATTCGGGTTCTTTTAAGAAACGTTTTGTAATATCCAGTATTTCAGGTGAGAGTGTTGCAGAGAATAATAATGTTTGATGGTTTTCTGGTATTTTGACCAATATGGTTTCAATATCTTCTCGAAAGCCCATATCCAGCATTTCGTCGGCTTCGTCCAATATCATCATTTCTACGGTTTCCATTTTTAATGTGCGACGACGCATATGGTCCATCACACGTCCTGGTGTACCAATGACGATTTGTGCGCCTTTTTTCAGTGCCAAAATCTGGCGGTCAATGGGCTGTCCACCATAAATGGGAACAACACGGACATTTTCTTTGTATTTCAACAATTTGCGAAATTCTTCACTGACTTGTATGGCAAGTTCTCTGGTTGGACAAAGTATCAATGCTTGTAGACGACGGTCGTCAGGATTGATTTTTTCCAAACAAGGGATACCAAAAGCAGCTGTTTTGCCTGTACCTGTTTGTGATTGTCCGATGATGTCTTTGCCTGCTTTGACAAGCGGAATGGCTTGTGCTTGAATGGGTGTGGCTTCTTCAAAACCCATATCCAAAACCGCCTGACAAATTTCTGGCGATAATTGCATATCTTCAAATTTGAGATGTTCCATGTGATTTTCCTTTCTGTTTATCAGCCGAAGAAAACCAGATAAAGCAAGTCCCAATGTTGTGGTTTTTTTCGACTTTCTATCATGATATGGTATACTTCGGCATATATATTCCCGTTGGAAGTATACAGTTTACAGGCAAAAAGCCTGTAATTTGATATTATATCAGACAAAATAAAAAAGAGCAAGAAAAATAAATTGGCATTGTGATGAAAAAACAAATGGATTTTGCTTGACTTTTGTTTGTGTTATGGTACAATGTAGCTATTCAAGCAAAAAGGCATTGAAGGTGCAAAGTAAACAAATAGACTGCCTCAGAGAGAAAACGTCAGCGGCTGAAAACGTTTTTGGTGTATGCAATTTGTTGAAGTTCTCATCTGAGCCGATTTTCTGAACCGTTTGCAGTAGGAAAATCCGTTTCATGCACGTTACGCATTTGAGTGCCTGTGTTCGCAGGAATTTTGGGTGGTACCACGGAAGTCTTTCGTCCCGATTTTAGGGAAGAAGGGCTATTTTTTTTGCAATCATATAAAAAGGAGAGGAAACAGCATGAAAGAAAAATTAAAATCCATTCATGACCAAGCAATGGCAGCATTTCAACAAGCAAAAGAAATCAAAGAAATAGATGATTTGAAAGTAAAATATTTGGGTAAAAAAGGCGAATTGACTGCTATATTAAAAGAAATGGGCAAATTGTCAAAAGAAGAACGTCCCATTATTGGACAACTGGCAAACGAAGTGCGTGAAGATTTGGAAAATGCTTTGGAAGAAGCGAAAAATAGTTTGCATGCTGCAGAATTGGCAGAACGTTTGGAAAAAGAAAAAATTGACGTGACAATGCCAGGCAGAACAAAAGCAGAAGGGCATAAACACCCTATGAGCATTGTCATTGATGAAATTTGCGATATTTTCATGGGCATGGGATATGAAGTTGCGGAAGGCCCTGAAGTGGAAAAAGATTATTATAACTTTGAAGCATTGAACATTCCTGCAAATCACCCTGCAAAAGATGAACAAGATACATTTTATATCAATGGCGACATTTTACTCAGAACACAAACATCCCCTGTGCAAGTGCGTACAATGGAAAAAGGGAAATTGCCCATTCGTATGGTTTGCCCTGGTGCTGTGTATCGTTCTGATGAAGTAGATGCAACACATTCTCCTGTATTCCATCAGTTGGAAGGTTTGGTTGTGGATAAAAATATCACAATGGGCGATTTGAA
>JAHHTV010000201.1 GCA_020024395.1 Anaerotignum sp.
CAATGTATCCATTGCAAAAGATTTGGAGAGAGAAATGGATTATATAAATTGTTGGATTCGTATTACAGATGAAGAAGATGATTTGTGTTGTGATTATAGAACGTTATATGATTATGACTTGATTGCTTTTGATGATACGTTAAGCAGATAGGAAAGCGAATGTTCTATTTTTATAAAATGGCAGATAGAGAATGGTTGTTCTTTATCTGCCATTTGTATTTGGTATATGTGCTTGCTGTTAAAAATCAAATCCCTGCATAGCGTTCAAATATTTGTCACCAACCAATTCATCATAGGTCAAATATTGGTGCAGTTTTAATATACGCTCTCGTTGTTCTTGGGGACAATCAGGTGAGAACAGGTTGTAATAACGGCTCATGACAGGGCAGTGGTGATAGACATCTAATAAGAAGTTGGTTTGCAAGCAAGTAGGTGCTTGTATATAATCACAAAGGAGTGCAGGCAACAAAAAAGGAGAAATACGTTGTTCATCAGCCAGATATGCTTTGCCAGTGTCATAGTTGGCAAACATGACATAAGGTGTGGAGAACATCATATATTTTTCTTCTTCACTCCACTGTGCAGCAACATCTTTTGTGATGGTTTCTGTAGAGATATAAGGTGTGAAGTTATCTCCCAATGTAGGCAGATGGTCACCATACCATAACAATATGGTGGGTTTTTCTCGCTGCATGATGTAATCATATAATTTGCCTAAAGCTGCATCGGCATTTTTTGTGCCTTCACAATAATTTTGCAGTGATATGACCTCTTGTTCGGAAAGCTTGTCCCCACTGACTGTGATGTCCCAATCTGCTGCATCATATTTATTGGTGTACATACTATGGTTTTCCATTGTGATGGCAGATAGAAAAACACCTGTTTCATGAGGTTGTTCTAATTGGTATATAATTTCATCTGCAATGGTTTCATCTGTGATATAAGGCCCACTATTCCAGTGTAATTCTGTATGCATTTCATTTTCACCATAAAAATCATCAAAGCCCATAAAAGGATATGCTTTGTTACGGTCATAGAATGTTTCTTGGTATGTGTGTATACCATAAGCATCATATCCCAAACTTTTGAACAAATGTGGATAAGAAAATGTTTTTTGTTTGAGATATTGTTGATAAGGCATATTGCCTTTTGGTAATGCACTGGTAGACATACCTGTGAGTATTTCAAATTCTGGTCTGACTGTACCACCACCAAATGTTGGAGATACCATTTCACCACTTGGATGTTGTGCAGCAATACGACGATAATTGACAAGTGGGTCAGCAGAAAATGATACATCTTTTAATTTGGTTACATCCCAAAATGCCTCTGATAATACAACGATGATGTCAGGATTTTGAAAATCTTCTGGAATGGTGGTATCAGTTGGGATATATTCTGCAAACATGGTTTGTATGGTTTGTTTATCATAATCATCTGGTCGCAATGTATCCACAGAACCAAAGTTTAATGCAAAACCACTTAAAAAACCGTATGTTTGATAAATAGCACCTTGGTCGGGTGTTTTTTGTAAATCTATACCAAACAATTTGTCATACTGACCACGAATGGCAGGTGTTTTGATAAACAATACCAATGCTGCCAAAACGATTGGTATGCCAATGAAACGTTTTTTGCCAAAAGATGTTGTGATGCCTGTAAAATATAGAAATAAAATATAAAAAATAGTGCAAACAATACAAACAATATATTGCCAAGGAAATACAATACTACCCAGAAATTCTGTGAAGCTAGCTGCATTTTTTGCAAAAAGCATATCCCAAGGATAAAAATGTTCTTTGATAATCAAAAACTTAAAATAATCAACCAAAGATAGGAGTATTAACAAAAATCCTGTGATTGTGGCACTGCCCCAAAAACTGCGGCATACACACAAAAATAATGCATATATGCCATATGCCAACAATGCACCAAATAAAAATGCACCGATATGGGAAACAAGCAGTGTCTGCAGTGATGCCAAAGAGGCATAGGAAATGTAATTGCATATCACAGAAAGCCAAAGTGGAAATAATATTGCGGCAATGCGTGCAATCCATTTTGGAAGTGGTGCAGATTGGAAAAACAATCTGGTTTGTAATTTGTGTTTTGTCCAAAAATTCATATATATCACCTTTTTTTGATAAAATTTCCCCGAATTTTGATTGTATCATGAAAAAGTTGATTTTTCAACGACAATACTGTTTTTGTGCAGAAAAACGAATATTGTGGAAAAAGTTGTTTTATGATACCATAAAAAATAAAATGGAGGAGAAAATGGTTTGTATACGATGAAACCACATATCAAAGCAAAAATTACATTATATGATGTTCGAAGCAAAGTGTATACAGGATATAGACCTGCACATTTGATAAAATCAGATTATCTGACAACAGGCATACAACAATATTTGGGAAAAGATTGGTTGTATCCAAATGAAAGTACAGAAGGATATATTACATTTTGTACACCTGAAGCATATCCGCATTGTTTGTTTGTGGGGCAGTGTATGCAAATGCAAGAAGGAGCAAAAGTGGTGGGTATGGTGGAAGTGCTTGAGATTTATGAGAAAATATTGGAGAAGGAGTGATGGCGTTTGTTTGAAAATCAAAAGGAAATCAAAACACAACAGGATATTGATGAGTTGCTGGAAATGTTTTATGGATTTCATGATAGTTGCGTGTTTTCTGTACAATATCAAAGCGGTAATTTTGTAGATGAAGAAAATGCAATGTGCTTTGGATTGGAAGAAAATTATGTTTTGGAAGTTATATTTCATAGCCAATGGCAGGAAAAAGCACTGGTGATGCATTTTGTGGGTGTGCGGCAATGCTGTTTGTCTGGTTTTCAAAAATATTATATGAATGAAATGCTGGATTGTTATTTGAAAATACATGAAGATTTGGTGAAAGGTGATGATACACCATTGATTGTATGGGCAGATTGTGATAATTTTTGTCCGAAATCAGAAATAGGAAGAAAT
>JAHHTV010000202.1 GCA_020024395.1 Anaerotignum sp.
GATGCTTATTGTTGTAAAGACTGCAATATTGTTATGGGAATATTTCCTTTGAAAAAAGATGTAAATTAAAAAATTTTATCCATACATCTTGCTGATTTCAAAATCATATTTATTCGCAAAATCAAAAAAACAAGACAGAGTACTCTGTCTTGTTTTTTATCAATCTAATAATGCCCATATTTCTGGAAAAATCTCCACACTTCGTTTCAAAATACCGTGCATATATGCAATGGCAATCCCATAATTCACAATCGGTACATTTGTGTGCGTTGCTGTTTGTATACGATGTTTCATTTCTTTTTCATTCAACATACACCCACCACAATGAATAACCAATGCATATTCTTCCAAATCTTTTGGAAATTCCTGACCAGAAGTAAATTCATATTTTGGATTTGCTTTTGAAAACTGTGTAATCCAATTTGGTATTTTTACTGTACCAATATCCCCACATTGTCGATGGTGTGTACACCCTTCAGAAATCAAAATACAATCATCATCATTTAATGTAGACAATTTTGTAACTGCTTGTACCAAAGTAGCAAGTTCTCCTTTATATCTTGCAAATAAAATAGAAAATGATGTCAGCAAAATATCCTCTGGCACATCTTTTGACACACGTCCAAACGCTTGTGAATCTGTAATGACTAATTTTGGTTTTTCTTTCAATGCATTTAATGTTTGTACTAATTCTGTATCTCTACAAGAAACTACTGTGCAACCTGCATCTAAAATATCTCGAATGGTTTGTTGTTGTGGTAATATCAATCTACCTTTTGGTGCAGATGCATCAATGGGAATAACCAACACAACAACATCACCCGTTTCTAACAAATCTGCAACAATCTGTTTTTTTGGTACATTAGATTTTGAAAAATCTCCCAACATTTGTTTGCATTTTTCAATCCCTGCACCTGTGATAGTACTCACACAAACTTCATTTTCTTTGCAATCTGGCATACTATCCAACAAATCCACTTTATTCCAAACCAAAATATATGGTAAATTTCTTTCTTGAAATGCTGCCAATAACACCTCATCTTCCGCAGATATTCCAATACAAGCATCGACCACCAATACCGCAATGTCTGTTTGTTTCAAAATATCTTGTGTTTTCTGTATTCGTAATGCCCCCAATTCTCCTTCATCATCAAGCCCTGGTGTATCAATAATAAGCACAGGACCCAATGGCAATAATTCCATTGCTTTTTTCACAGGGTCAGTGGTTGTTCCTTTGATATTTGATACCACTGCCATATTTTGCCCAGTCACAGCATTCACCAAACTAGATTTTCCCGCATTGCGGATACCAAAAAAACCAATATGTATCCGCTCGGCATTTGTTACACCTTGTAAGCTCATAACAAACCTCCTTGCTTAGAAACGGAAATCTCTATGATTGGAATTTTGAATATCCACAATATTTTGCTCTGCAATGATACGTACTTTTTCATTCGGTATTTTTTCCAATTCTTTTTTAATGACTGCATAGCCCAATTTTTTCGTTTCTGGTGAAGCATAATCTTCCAAATATTCAGAAAGCGTCATCAATGCATTGGGTTGACAACAATTCAATATTTGTCCAGATTTACACAAACTCATAAAACGGTCACCTGTACGCCCCAAACGATAACAAGCTGTACAGAAAGAAGGAATATGATTTGTTTCCATCAACCAGCAAACCACCTCATCTAATGTACGTTGATCTGACACATCAAACTGTTCAGAGTCATGTAGACGTTCTTCTTCTGTGTATCCACCCACAGAAGTACGAGATGCCCCACTTGCCTGTGAAATCCCCAAACGCAAAAGTTTTGTACGTACTTCCTCAGACTCTCTTGTGGAAATAATCATACCTGTATAAGGCACTGCCATACGAATACAAGCTGTAATTTTTGCAAATATATCATCATCAATGCCATTATCAAATGTATCTGGGTCAATGTCATTTGCACGTTTCAAACGTGGTACACTGATGGTGTGTGGGCCAACACCATGTACCGCTTCCAAATGTTCTGCGTGCATCAAAAGACCTGCAAATTCATATTTATATCGTTCCAATCCAAATAACACACCCAAACCAACGTCGTCAATACCGCCCTCCATTGCTCTGTCCATTGCCTCTGTATGGTATGCATAATCATGTTTTGGCCCTGTTGGGTGAAGCTGCTCATAGCTTTCTTTGTGATAGGTTTCTTGGAATAAAATATATGTCCCAATACCTGCCTCTTTTAATTTTCTATAATTTTCTACAGTTGTTGCTGCAATATTGACATTCACACGGCGAATATCCCCATTTTTATGATGTACACTATATATGGTTTTGATACTTTCCAATACATATTCAATGGGTGCGTGTATTGGGTCTTCCCCTGTTTCAATTACCAAACGTTTATGCCCCATATCTTGTAAAGCAATGACTTCTGTACGGATTTCTTCTTGTGTCAATTTTTTTCTTGCAATATCTTTATTTTTTGCATGATATGGACAGTATACACAACTATTGACACAATAATTAGACAAATACAATGGCGCAAAAATAACAATACGATTGCCATAAAAAGCAAGTTTGATTTCTTCTGCAATTTTGTACATTTCTTGTATTTTTTCTTCATTTTCACAAGCCAACAACACAGAAGCCTCTCTATGGCTCAGCCCTTCACAGATATAACCTGTTTTCGTTTTTTTCGGACGGGCTTTTTCCAAAATTTCATCAATCAATGCCATATTATTTTTATTGTGTTCTGCATATGCCAAAGTTGCTTGAATTTCTTCATCATTTATAAATTCTTCTGCTTTCAAAGAACTTGGATTGTATATCATAATACTTATCTCCTTTTGTATGTTTTATCGTTCGATATCGCCACGTGCAACCACCACTTCATATCCAATGGCAGCCATACGTTGTTTTAGTTCTTGTAAATTTTGTGCAGCTTCCGGGCCACTTGATAATTTATTGTTGTAAAGCATATATTTA
>JAHHTV010000203.1 GCA_020024395.1 Anaerotignum sp.
AAGTGCGTTTCCGCCCACACCATTTTCCTTTTACAGAACCGAGTGCAGAAATGGATGTCACTTGTTTTGCTTGCGGTGGGGAAGGCTGCCGTGTGTGCAAAGGTGAAGGTTACATTGAATTGTTGGGCTGTGGTATGGTACACCCCAAAGTATTGAAAATGAGTGGCATTGACCCAGAAGAATATAGCGGTTTTGCATTTGGTATGGGTCTGGAACGTGTGGCGATGCAAAGATATGGCATTACCGATTTGCGTTTGTTATTTGAAAATGATATGAAATTCTTGAAACAATTTTAATTGCATGGAAAAAAGAAAGGAGAATATCCATTATGAATATACCGATGTCTTGGTTGAAAGCGTATGTTGATGTGACAGCACCCATACATGATTTTGTGGAAGATATTACATTGACAGGCTCTAAAGTGGAAAGTGTTACCACAATGTATGGAGATTTGAAAAATATTGTGACAGGGCATATCAAAGCCATTGAAAAACACCCTGATGCAGATAAATTGGTGATTTGTCAAATTGATGTTGGTAGTGGCAAAGATTTGACCATTGTTACAGGTGCAAAAAATGTCAAAGTGGGCGATTATGTACCAGTGGCTTTGGATAATTCTGTGGTTGCAGGTGGAAAAGAAATTCATACAGGTAGTTTGAGAGGCGTGGTTTCTGAAGGTATGCTTTGCTCTGTGGAAGAATTGGGCTGTGATAGACATGATTTCCCAGAAGCACCCGAAAACGGTATTTATATTTTCCCGGAACCTGTGGCTTTGGGCGTAGATATTACAGAAGCATTGGATTTGAAAGATGATGTGGTGGAATTTGAAATCACTTCTAATAGACCAGATTGTTTCAGTATATTGGGAATTGCAAGAGAAACTGCGGCAACATATGATAAACCATTTTGTTATCCTGAAATTACAGTGAAAGAAACTGCAGGCGGTAATGTGTCAGATTTGGTTTCTGTTTCCATTGAAAATACAGAGCTTTGCCCCCGTTATGTTGCAAGAGCTGTAAAAAATGTTAAAATTGCACCTTCTCCTCGCTGGATGAGAAAAAGACTGCGTGCAGCAGGTGTGCGTCCTGTCAATAATATTGTAGATATTACAAATTATGTGATGCTGGAAATGGGGCAGCCCATGCATGCTTTTGATATCGACACCATAAAAGATAGAAAAATTATCATTCGTAATGCAAATGATGGTGAAAAAATCACAACATTAGATGGTGTGGAAAGAACATTGGATAGCTCTATGCTTGTGATTGCAGACCCTGAAAAAGCAGTTGCAGTTGCAGGTGTTATGGGCGGCGAAAATTCCAAAATTTCTGAAGAAGCAGAAGCAATACTTTTTGAATCTGCAAACTTCAATGGCCCTAATGTGCGTATCACTGCCAAAAAAATCGGTTTGCGTACCGATGCATCAAGTAAATTTGAAAAAGGCTTAGACCCAAATTTGGCTTTGGCAGCCGTAAACAGAGCCGCACAACTGGTGGAAGAACTGGGCATTGGTGAAGTGGTAAAAGGCGTTGTGGATTGTTATCCAAACAAAAGAGAAAGCTGGAAATTGTCTTATTCTCCTGCATGGATAAATAAATTCTTAGGCACAAACATTTCTGAACAGGAAATGCAGAAAATATTTGAAAAAATCGAATTGATTGTTGACCCTGTAAATCATGAGGTAACCATTCCAACATTCCGCCCTGATTTGGAAGCACAAGCAGATTTGGCAGAAGAAATTGCTCGTTTCTATGGTTATGATAAAATTGAGCCAACATTGGCAACAGGCACACCCACTGTGGGCAAAAAGACGTATGCACAAAATATCACAACATTGGTGAAAAATACCATGATTGCAGAAGGTCTTTGCGAAGCAATGACATATAGCTTTGAAAGCCCCAAAGTATTTGACAAGTTGCTCATTCCTGCGGATGATAAATTGCGTCAAACTGTGACAATATCCAATCCTTTGGGAGAGGACTTCAGCGTGATGCGTACATTGCCTTTCAATGGTATTTTGAATGCATTGGCAACAAACTACAACAGAAGAAACGAAAGTGCAGGTTTGTTTGAAGTAGCAAGAATTTATTTGCCAAAAGCAGTACCAGTGATAGAATTGCCAGATGAAATACCAACATTGACCATTGGTATGTATGGCAATATGGATTTCTATGATTTGAAAGGGATTGCAGAACATACCATGAATGTATTGGGTATTGGCGAAAAGGCAGAATATACCACAGAAAATACATTGCCTTTTATGCACCCAGGTAGAACTGCAAAAGTGACCATTGATGGTGAAATGGTTGGTTATTTGGGCGAAATACACCCAACAGTTGCAAAAAATTATGGTATTGGTACAAAAGCATATTTGGCAGTATTCTATATGGAAGCATTGATAAAATATGCAAGCCTTGTCAATGTATATCAACCATTGCCAAAATTCCCCGCAATTACAAGAGATATTGCAATGCTTGTAAAAGAAGATGTAACTGTAAAACAAATTGCAGATGAAATTCGAAAAAATGGTGGTGTATATTTGGAAGAAGTCAAATTGTTTGACGTTTACCAAGGCGAACAGATTGAAGCTGGATATAAATCTGTGGCATATTCTATTTCTTTCCGTAGTGCAGAACGTACATTGGCAGAGACTGATGTGGCAGATGCCATGCAAGCAATATTAGACGGCTTGGCAAAAGAATTGCAAGCACAACTGCGTGATAAATAAAAATAGAATCAAAATATGATTTTTTTCAAAAAGCAGTATAACAAAATGGTTATACTGCTTTTTTTGCATAATTTGTATTTTTTATAAATGATATATTTTCTGCAAAATATAAATTTTTTATATATTTAGAAAGAAAAAATGAAAATATACCGATATTTTCCAATATTTCTATATAAAAAGAACAGTGTTATTACAAAGAAACAAGTTTTATTTTGTATAAAACAGAAAAAAAGACATAATAC
>JAHHTV010000204.1 GCA_020024395.1 Anaerotignum sp.
ACACACACACGTATCATATATTCAGCCCACCTTTGTCAAAATTTTAGTTTTATACATTTTAACACATTTTGACACAATCTTACAAGGTCTTTTTATATTTCTATTATATTCCTATTGTATGCTGGAATTATAAAAAGAGGCAAATACATTCTATGTAAAAGAGTAAGGAGGAGAGAATACGTGATACAAACAAAACAAAAGCGAAAATTCAAAATGCCAACTTCATTTACAACCATTATTATTCTGACGGCGATTGTTGCTGTACTGACATTTCTGATTCCAGCCGGTCAATATGAATATGTGGATGGCATGCCAGTATCTGGAACATATCAAGTCATGGAATCCAATCCGCAGGGGCTTTGGGATATCCTACATGCACCTGTCGCAGGGTTCAAAGGAGCGATTGATATTGTATTGTTTGTTTTGGTTTTAGGTGGGTGCTTAGGAATTCTGTTTGAAACAAAAGCAATTGATGCTGCCCTTTCCAAAGTAGTTACCAAACTCAAGGGAAAAGAAAAAATATTGATTCCTATTGTGATGAGTATTTGCTCTATTGGTGGTACTACATATGGTATGGCTGAAGAAACCATTGCGTTTTATCCTATTTTAATTCCAGTACTTCTAGCAGCAGGATATGATGTCGTAACTGGCGTTATGGTTGTCTTTCTTGGTGCTGGTGTGGGTATTGTTGGTGGCATCATCAATCCATTTTCTGTAGGCATTGGTTCCAACCTTGCAGGTATTTCTCTGGGGGATGGTATTGTTGCCAGAGTCATTTTATATTTAGCTTGTCTGACGTTTGCAATCTTCTTTGTCATGCACTATGCAGAAAAGGTGCGCAAAGACCCTACAAAATCAATTGTATATGATATTCGAGAAGTCACCAATGCGCCCTTCCAAAAAAATCTTGGTGACGATGTTCCTGAGTTTACAAAAAAGAGAAAACAAGCAATTACCATTTTTGGTTTGATGTTTTTATTGATGATTATTGCAATCATTCCTTGGGGTAGTAAATTTGATATCCATATCTTTGAAAATATACATGCATCTATCATGAATATTCCTGTTTTGGGCAGTATTCTGGGGCATACCGTACCTCTGGGTGATTGGTTCTTTACGGAAATGACAATGCTGTTTCTGATTGGTGCAGTATTGATTGGTCGTATCTATGGTTTTCATGAAAAAAAGATTGTAGATCTTTTTATCTATGGTGCAAAAGATATTTTGAGTGTTGCATTGATTCTGGGTGTTGCTAAAGGTTTGTCTATCATTATGACAGATGGCTTGATTATAGATACCATATTGCATCAAGGTGAAATCCTGCTTTCTAATATTACTGGTGTGGTTTTCCCTGCTATTGCATATATTCCTATACTCGCACCATTGGGGGATTTCCTAAGTGTGGGGCGTGAATTTGTAGTTATGGCATGTCAGGCAGGCAGTGAAACGATGAACTTTATCTCCCCCACTCAGGCGGTTCTGATCGGTGCACTGACACTTGCCAATATCCCTTATGAGCGTTGGCTCAAACATATTTTACCATTTTTCTTTGGTATTATTTTGATTACCTGTGTTGTACTGACACTGGGATGTACATTTTTGTAAAATCATTTTTATTACATATTTAAAGGAGGAATATGATTATGAAAATTACTGTTTTGGGTGCTGGTAATGGCGGTCTTACTGCGGCATATGTTCTTGCAAAAAATGGTCACGATGTCTGCATTTATGATTCTCCAGAATTTCCCGCACAAATCCATGCCGTGCAAGAAAAAGGCGGTATTACCGCTTTGGATGAAGACAATGGTGCCAAAATGTTGTTATCTGGTTTTGCCGAAATTACACTGGCAACCACAGATGCACAGAAAGCCATGGAGTTCTCTGACACTTATATGATGGTATGCCCTTCTTTTGCACAGGAGATTATGTTCTCCTCTATGTTGCCTTATCTCAAAGATGGCGCAAAAGTGTTTGTAATTCCTGGTAACTATGGCGGTTTGGTACTGAATAAAATGTTACAGCATTCTCATAAAAAAGGTACTGATGTCACATTTATGGATACCATTAGTTTGCCTTGGGCAACACGTGCCGTTGCTCCTGCTGTTATCTCTATCATGGGCGTAAAAGAATTTATGCCTATGAGTGTATTCCCCAAATCCAAACAGACACAAGATATTTTGCAGTTTATCAAAAATATCTTCCCTACTCCGATTGAAATTTTGGACAACCCTGTTGTTGCAGCTTTGGAAAACATCAATTTTGGCGCACATCCTTTGTTTACTATATTGAATATGGGACTGCTGGAAAACTTTGATGGTGGCTTCAATTTCTACAGCGACTGTTGCTCTACTGCAATTGCAAAAGTAGAAGACGAGCTGGATCGTGAACGTCTGACTGTTGGTGAAAGTCTGCACCTGCACTTGCGCACGGAATTGGAAGCAATGAATGCCCTTTATGCAAGCGATTGTACATCCATCTACGAATTCAATCGTGCCTCCAGTGCGCATGGAAAAATCAAAAATTCTCCTGCCAACTCCAAGAGTCGTTATATCACTGAAGATATTCCATACCTGTTTGTGCCTTTCTGTGAATTGGCAAAAATCTGTGGTGTGGAAGTACCAGCGGCAGAAGCACTCATCACTTTGGCAAACTTCTATAATGATGAAGACTACCGCAAAAGCGGTCGTACATTAGCAAAGATGGGCTTTAACCATTGGACAAAACAGGAAATTTTAGAATTTTTAGAAGTATAAGGTTGGATTCTTTTATATCACCTAATGCGAACGATGCTATCACAGTTCTAGTACATAAAATATCAATAAACTCCTGTTTGATGATATGATTGCTACATCCCAATGAAACCTAATGATACATGTTTCAAGCAAAAACCTCCTATGCTATATATGTTTTGTATTTACAAAGACATAAGAAAGTATAGGAGGTTTTTTGTAAACGACTTGTTA
>JAHHTV010000205.1 GCA_020024395.1 Anaerotignum sp.
AACATTTTCTAAAATTTGACAAACTTTTTGATCTCAATACAGGAGCAATGTATCGAGGGTTACGCACAGAGCCATATCCTGCTGTTTGGTTGTTGCAAGAATTGCAAAAAAAAGGTGGACGTGTGTTGCTTTCGAGTGATAGTCATGATACAAATTCATTGGGGTATGGTTTTGAAACGGTGTTGTGTATGATACAAGAAATGGGATTTCGTCAAATTTGTATTTGGACAAAAAGTGGTTTGCAAGAATTGGATATTACAAATAAAAAAGTATTCTTATAAAAATAAGAATACTTTTTTGATATTTATGCCCATAATACAATGGTGTTTTGTGTCAAAGAAGATTTTACATCAATGATGCGTTGGTTTTTGCTGCCTTTGAATTGCAGTTCCAAAGAGCGTTGGTCTTCTAAAAAAAGACCATCCACCAATATATCTGTATGCTGCAATAGTGCCATACGGTTATCGTTTTGTTCGGAAAGAAGTTGTTCCCATGTGTATCCAGTGTATGTCCATACATTCAATCCAATGGCGTGAGATTGCTTTGCCAATACAGCACAAGGGGCGGCTTGTTCCATAGGGTCACCGCCTGATAATGTAATGCCATCCAGCAAAGGATTTTCGGCTGCAATTTTGATAATATCATCTGTGTCTGCCCAATAGCCACCAGAAAAATCATGCGTTTCAGGATTGTGACAACCTTTGCAAGCATGTGTACAACCTTGTGTGAATATTGTCAGTCGCAAACCAGAACCATCTACAATGGAGTCGTTGACAATACCGCTGATTTTGATTTTCATATTATGCCTCGTTTCCAGGTTTTATTTCTGTTGTGATGTTGTGTTTGACTCTGTCACGCACTTCTGCACGTTTTGCGTTGTTAAAGCGGTCTAATGTACCAACCAAATACCCTGTGATACGGCGGATACGCTGGAAACCAATATCACCATCTGTTTCTTTTCTACCACATTTTGGGCAGGTGTCGCCAATGATACCATGATAACCACATATGGGGTCACGGTCAACAGGGTGATTGATGGAGCCGTAGCCGATGCCTTGTGCTTTCATATAACGAATGATTTTTTCAAACGCATCTAAATTTGTGGATGGGTCACCATCTAATTCTACATAAGTGATATGTCCACCATTTGTCAAAGCATGATAAGGGGCTTCCAGCTGTATTTTTTTATAGGCACTGATGGGATAATATACAGGAATATGGAAGCTGTTTGTATAATATTCTCTGTCTGTGATACCTTTGATAGAGCCAAAACGTTTGCGATCCATTTCTACAAATCTGCCAGAAAGCCCTTCGGCAGGGGTAGCAAGTAATGAGAAATTGAGTTTTGTTTTTTCTGAAATGGCATCCAAACGATTTCGCATATGTCCAATGATATCCAAACCTAAAGTTTGTGCAACTTCACTTTCGCCATGATGTGCACCAATCAATGCTTTGAGTGTTTCGGCAAGTCCGATAAAACCAATGGATAGTGTACCATGTTTCAGAACTTCTCTCACTTCGTCTTGATAGTTTAATGTATCACTATCCATCCATATACCTTCACCCATTAAAAAAGGATAGTTATGTACTTGTTTCTTTGCTTGTATTTCAAATCGTTCTAATAATTGTTCTACAACCAAGTCGATTTGTTTATCCAATTCTATGAAAAACAAATCAAAAGGAAACATATCAGAAGCTTGGTTTGCCAGTAATGCGATACGAGGCAGATTGATGGTGGTGAAACTTAAATTGCCTCTGCCATATGTGATGGCTTTTTCTGGGTCATGTACATTTGCCATGACTCGTGTACGACAGCCCATATAAGCGATTTCTGTTTCAGGATGTCCTTCTTTGTAATATTCCAAGTTAAAGGGCGCATCTTGGAATGAAAAATTGGGGAACAAACGCTTTGCACTGACACGGCAAGCCAATTTGAACAAATCATAATTTGGTTCACCAGGATTAAAATTGATACCATCTTTCACACGGAAAATTTGTATAGGGAATATGGCAGTTTCACCATTGCCCAAACCTGCCTCTGTAACCAATAATATGTTTTTCATGACCATACGTGCTTCAGCAGAAGTATCCATGCCATAATTGATGGAAGAAAAAGGTGTTTGTGCCCCTGCACGACTATGCATGGTGTTCAAATTGTGCAAAAGTGCTTCCATTGCTTGGTATGTTTCTTTGTCTGTTTCTTCGGTTGCTTTTTGTATGGTGATTGCTTTTACTTTTTCATATATAGCCATATCCAAATTGATTTTTTGTACAGCTTCTTTTTCTGCTATATCATATGCTTGATGATTGTCAAGTGTGGGGGTTAGTCCTTTTTGTTCCAGTGCAATAAATATTTCTTTGATGGCATTTGCGGTTTCTGTATCCACCATGACCTCTATAAAATTGGCTAAATTGGAGCGATACCGTTTTTTATATGTTTTGGCAACACCAGGTGCCATGCTGTAATCAAAATTTGGTACAGATTGTCCACCGTGTTGGTCATTTTGATTGGACTGTATGGCGATACAAGCCAAAGAAGCATAGCTAAGTATGCTGTTTGGTTCACGTAATACGCCATGTCCTGTAGAAAAACCATTTTCAAATAATTTGGACAAGTCAATTTGACAACAAGTTGTGGTTAATGTATAAAAGTCTAAATCATGAATATGAATATCACCATTGCGATGTGCCTCGGAATGTGCAGGATTTAATACATAACATTCATAAAAATGTTTGGCACCTTCTGAACCATATTTGAGCATGGCACCCATTGCGGTATTGCCGTCTATGTTTGCATTTTCTCGTTTGATATCGCTGTCGATAGCGTCTTTATATGTGATGTCTTCAAATGTTTTCATCAAACGGTCGTTCATATTGCGAATGCGTGTGCGTTCTGCACGATAGAGTATGTATGCTTTTGCTGTTTTGGCGTAATCATGGTCTATGAG
>JAHHTV010000206.1 GCA_020024395.1 Anaerotignum sp.
GCTCTATTGGCAATAAAACGAGCAGAAATCGGCATAAATTTTTCCAGTACTGTCAGATGATTTTCTTTTAATGTTGTGCCTGTTTCTACAATATCCACAATCACATCAGAAAGCCCCAAAAGTGGTGCTAATTCAATAGAGCCATTGAGCTTGATAATATCAATATCTCTCCCCTGAGAGGCATAATATGATTTTGTAATGTTGACAAACTTTGTCGCAACACGTAACGTACGACTTGGGTCATCTATAAAATCTTTATGCCCTGCCACACACATATGACATTTACCAAGCCCTGTATCCAACAATTCATACACATCTGCCCCAGACTCTACTAATATATCTTTTCCAACAATACCAATATCCGCCGCACCATGCTCTACATAAATTGTCACATCACTTGGTTTTACCAAAAAATAGCGAATACCAGCCGCTGGATTTTCAACCACCAATTTGCGTGTTTCGTTATAATTTTCTGGACAACCATACCCAACACTTGCCAACATATTATATACTTTATCACCCAAACGTCCCTTTGGTAATGCAACATTCAACATCATAGGTTTTGGCTCTGTAGCAGTGTCTATACTATCCAAACGATTCAAGGCATCTAAATACAACGCATAACCAATGGCACTTGTTCCTGGACGAAATTGTGCTGCCAATGGGTCATAACGTCCACCCTTTAACACAGCACGTGGTAATCCTGCCAAAAAACCTTGTAAAACAATACCATTATAATATTTCATATCATTTACCAATGACATTTCTAGCTTTAAGTGGTCTGTCTGTCCCGAAAGTGCTTCACACAATGCACGCAGTTCAGATAGTGCTGCACCCATAGCAGAATTCAATGCCAATGTTTCTGCTGTTGCCAAAACATCTTGCCATGCACCAGACAAATTCCCCAACTTGCAAAGTGCATCTGTCCCCAGCTTGGAAAGACCAGCAGACAAAGCACACGCTTGCAATTCATGCCAATTTCTATTTTGAATACAAGTTAACAGATGTGGGCGAATGGTATCTGGTGCTCCCACAGCATCAAATAATCCTGTCACAAAACCCATGTGGCTTATTTCCAGCACATATTCCCGCCCTGTCAATGCAAGACTTTGAATTGCCAAAGACACTGCTTGTGCTGTGACCTCTGCATCAACATCACCAATACATTCCAGTCCCATTTGGCTAATTTCTTGAAATGTATGGCTTTCTTGACTGGGACGATAGACTTTTTCTTGATAGTAAAACCGACTACACCCATTTTCTCTAATCTGTGCATTTTTTGCAATGGAAAGTGTCACATCTGGTTTCAACGCCAAAAGGCGACCATCTAAGTCTGTAAAAGTAATCACCTGTTCGGATGATAAAAATCGGCGATTTTCCTGATATAATCTGTATTCTTCAAAACGCCCCATATGGTATTGCGTAAATCCTGCTTTTTCATATAACATGCGTAATTGCAAAGAAACTCGTTCTTGCGGTTTTAATAGATGCAGTTCTAGTTCCACATATCTCCCTCCCTTTGTTTTTGTGATAATACAAACATTTTACTTTATTCAATTAGAAAAGTAAAGTGCTAATTCAATAAAATATATAAAGCTATAAACTGAAATTACAGCAACTCCATTCTGATTTCGGCAGCTTTTGCATGTGCGGTAAGACCCTCACCATATGCCATACGAGATACCAGTGGTGCAATCTCTCTCATTGCACTGCGTTGATACCGTTGGAAAGAACATACCTTTAAGAATGTACCAACCCAAACACCACCTGTATAACGAGAAGCCTTGACAGTGGGTAATGTATGATTTGTACCAGAGGCATAGTCACCAAACACTTCACCTGTTTCCTGTCCAATAAAGAGAGAACCGAAATTCACCAGTTTCGGAAGAATACGTTCATCTTTTACAATCACTTCCAAATGTTCTGGTGCATATTCATTTGCTATTTTAACCGCTTCTTCTAAATTGTCTGCTAAAATTACTTCTCCGTATTTCTCCCATGATGCAGCTGCAATTTCAGCAGTTTTCAAATTTTTCAGTTGTTTTGCCACACTTTCTATCACTGCCATACCAATTTTGCGACTGGTTGTTACCAAAATACTTTTTGCAAGACGGTCATGTTCAGCCTGTGCCAGCATATCTGCCGCCAATATATCTGGATTTGCACTGTCATCAGCGAGTGCCAGCACTTCGCTAGGCCCAGCAAAGAAGTCAATACCCACTTGCCCATAACACTGACGTTTTGCTTCTGCCACATATTGATTGCCTGGACCAACAATCACATCAACCGGTTTTATCTGATTTGTGCCATAGGCAAGTGCAGCAATACTTTGTGCGCCACCAATGGCATAAATCTCATCAGCACCTGCAATATCCATAGCCACTAATGTTTTATAGTGAATTTCAGATGTTCCTTTCACAGCAGGAGAGCAAGCAGCAATGCGTTTTACACCAGCAACCTTCGCTGGAATTATCAACATCAGTGCCGTAGAAAACAAAGGATAAGAACCACCAGGTACATAGCAACCACAAGATGCAACTGGAATAACCCTATGTCCCAAACAAGAATGTGGTATAATAGAAACATTATCCAACTCTTTCAAACAACCACGCTGTGCTTGTGCAAAAATACGGATATTTTCAGCAGCCTGACGGATATCTTTTAACTTCTGTTCTGACATTTGTGTATAAGCTGCATCTATTTCTTCCTGTGTGACACGAAACATATCACGGGAATTGCCATCAAAACGCGTATTGTATTCTTGCAGTGCTTTATCACCAAATATTTGGATATTACGAATGATTTCTGCAACATATTTACTTTGTTCTTCCATCTCATCCACTGTGCGAATTGTTCCTTTTTTCAAATATTCCATTATTGCACCACTCCTCTATCACTAACAAATGAATTTATTGATAGGAATATCTTATCGTATTTAGTAAAGG
>JAHHTV010000207.1 GCA_020024395.1 Anaerotignum sp.
ACGCTATGATGTATGACAAGGAATTACATAATTTGTGTGAGAAATATTTGATATACAAAACAAAGAAAAGAATGTATAAAATGAAGTACAATATTTGTGAGTTTTGTTAAATGTTGTTTTTTTCACAAATGATATGTATTGATATTTATACATAGATATATCCATTTATTCCTAAATTTTCGGTTTTGACAAATGGTTTTTTGGTATTATAATAGGTTCATCTCTAGTTTGTACAAAAAGCCATACATAAAACAGAGAAAAATTTTTGGAGGGAGGAATGGCATATGGAAAAAACAGGAGCACAGCTCATTCTGGAAGTCTTGATGGAACATAATGTAGATATGGTCTTTGGGTATCCAGGCGGTGCGGCATTGAATGTATATGACGCACTTTATGAATATAAGGATCGTGTCAAGCACATTATGACGGCGCATGAACAAGGCGCCTCCCATGCAGCAGATGGCTATGCAAGAGCAACAGGCAAAACAGGTGTCGTTTTTGCGACCAGTGGTCCTGGAGCAACCAACTTAGTAACCGGTATCGCAACTGCTTATATGGACAGCGTTCCTATGGTAGCGATTACATCAAATGTACCCAATAATATGATCGGAAGAGATTCCTTTCAGGAGATTTATATTACAGGTATTACGATGCCAATTACAAAGCATAATTTTTTCGTAAATCGTGTTGAAGATTTAGCAGATGCATTAAGACAAGCCTTTTGCATTGCCCAGAGTGGACGAAAAGGTCCTGTATTGGTTGATATAACCAAAGATGTAACAGCAGCAATCACAGAATATGTGCCACAAGCACCTCTTCCAATTCAGGAATTACCAAAGGCAGAAGATGCTGAATTGCAAAAGGTCGCAGAGGCAATCAATCATGCAAGCTGTCCTGTGATTTATTGTGGTGGCGGTGTTGTCAGTGTACAGGCAGAACAAGCATTACATGCATTGATGGAAGTTGCAGATATTCCAGCAGCCTATACAATGATGGCAGCAGGTGCTGTAGCATATGATGATGAAAGAAGCCTTGGTATGATTGGTATGCATGGCAGTGTTACAGCAAATGAAGCATTGTATCATGCAGATTTGGTATTGGCTTTGGGAACACGATTTAGTGATCGTGTTGCTTTGAATATAGAAAAATTTTCGCCTGGTGCAGTGAAAATACAGGTAGATATTGATCCATGTGAAATCAATAAAAATGTGCCAGTAGATCAATATATCGTAGGGGATGTCAAAGACTTTTTAGAACGTTTACTTCCATTATTAGAAAAAAGAGAACATCCAAACTGGAAAAAGCAAATTACACAATGGCAGGAAAAACAGGAAAAAATTTCTGTTCATACAGATGTGTTGCATCCGGGTCGTTTGATTCGAGATGTTTGTGATATGACGGATCAGGAAACCATTTACGTTACCGATGTTGGGCAGCATCAAATGTGGGCAGCACAATATGTAAAACACAAACAAACAAAGCATTTTCTGACAAGTGGTGGTTTGGGAACTATGGGATATGGCTATGGTGCAGCAATTGGTGCACAAGCAGCTTTTCCAGAAAAAAGAATCATTCATTTTACAGGGGATGCATCATTCCATATGAACTTAAATGAAGCATGTACCGCTGTCAGTCAAAATATGCCAATCATTACCGTGATTTTTGACAATAGGGTATTGGGAATGGTCTATCAATGGCAAACGGCATTTTATGGAAAAAGATATTCTTCTACAACGCCAGAAAGAAAAACCGATTTTGTGAAGGTAATCGAAGGATTTGGCGGAACTGGATATCATGTTGATAGTGAAGAAGCGTTTTGTACAGCATTCCAAAAGGCACTCAAAGAAGAAGGTCCTGTTTGGATTGTTTGTGATATTTCCAGAGAGATTAAGGTATTGCCTATGATTCCCAATGGTGGCACGGTACAGGATATGATTTTAGAATGAGGAGGTGCAGGTATATGAAAGATATTTGTATGCAAAAAGAAGTCAATCGTACAGTAGTTTGTCTTATGGTAGAAAATCAGCCCAATGTACTTGCACGTATCTCCAGTGTCATTGGTCGCAGAAGCTTTAATATCAGTACCATTACTGCATCAGAAACCAATGTTTCCGGTATTACAAAAATTACACTTGTAGTCAATGGAGATGATGAAAATGTACTTTATCAAATCCTTGCACAAATGGAAAAATTAGAGCCTGTGCGAGAAGTATATGTTTTATATGGAAACAACAGTGTGTATCGAGAACTTCTGCTCATTAAAGTAAAGGCAAATAAGCAGGAACGTACAGAACTGCATGAGATAACAGAAATTTATCGTGGCAAAGTAATTGGACTCAATCAAGATAGTATGATTATTGAGCTGACAGGTTCTCCCCATAAAATTGATGGATTTATGGGGATGCTGAAGGAATATCATATCATTGAAGTATCCAGAACAGGTGTCACAGGTATGGCTCGAGACATGGAAGAAGAATTACAGCGATATACAGGTATTTAAGAATAAATGCTAGATAGTGTATACAGAAAAGAAACAGAATTCCATTTTTGAATACTTTGACCAAATTCCAGAGTTAAAATGATACGGATTCACTTGCTATTGCTATACCGGATTTCGGCATGGAGGTGAGTGATACGGTCAAAATCTGTCAATTTCACGATGGATTTGCCCTGTTATGAACATCTATATATTTCCAGTAGACAGTATTTAGGAAAAATCCCATCTGAATGGCAGAAAATTGTTTTTGTAAATAGAAGGTGACTTTTGTAAGATGGCAGGTTATATATAGGCACTTTCTTAGATATAAAAACCAAAGAACATAATCCATCTTATCTGTGTGGATAGATGATTTTACAGGCAATCAAAGTAAGTATATCCAAAACAGAAATGCAGCAATGTATTTAAATTGATTGATATCTAAGAATGGCTTATTATGAT
>JAHHTV010000208.1 GCA_020024395.1 Anaerotignum sp.
AGACAGAAAAAAGCAGCGTAAAACAGACACAATTATTTTTGTGTGTGCATAGTATAACAGCAACATGATAAAATTTAGGTGAGGTCTTATGGTAGATATGCGGAATATAAAAGGTTTTGAAACAAGTGCAGATATGCGGATGCCATTGCCCGTGACAAAAGAAGGTGTACAACAATTATCAAAAGAAAGTTTGACAGATGAAATTGTGAATGATACCATTACAAAAATGTATCCAGGAATACAGTTACCAGATAATGTGAATGTGACGGTCATTCCGATTATTCCAGGAATAACGATGTTTAGTTATATTCGCTTTTTTCATGCAGACCCTGCACAAGGTGCCGTTGATATTTATGTCAATGGCAGAAAAGTTGTGAATGGGTTGCAATATCGCCATTTTACAGAATATATGAAGGCATTCCCTGGATATTATCGTGTGGCTGTATTCCGTGCAGGGACGAAAACAGACCCATTGTGTGTAAGTTATATGAATTTAATTGGGTATCGTATTTATACAGCAGTTGTGATTGGTGGGGAAAATAGCTGTTTTCAAATGATTAACGACAATCGTCGTTATTTGCAAAAAGACACAGCATATGTTCGGTTTATACAGCTATCTGGTAATGCACCCAAAATGGATGTATATGTAGATGACAGCTTGGTTTTAGCAGATTTGAATTATAAAGAAGTGAGCCGTTATATGGCAGTGACACCAGGTGAGCATAATCTAAAACTGCGTGATTATTACAGTGGAGCTGTGATATTAGAAGACCCTTCTATGGTGTTAAAAGGCGGCAATGCATATAGCATTTATGTGGTGGGGGATATGAACGACCGTGTGGGCTTGCAAGTGATTATTCCACTAGAAGGTACTTCTTATCTGAAATTTTGATAAAGATATATAAAAATGCTATACGCAAATCGAAAAATTTGTTATACTGATACAAAAATAAAAACTCCAAAAAACAAAGGAAAAGGTGTTATATTATGCTAAAAGGAAAAACAGTTGTATTGGGTGTAACAGGTAGTATTGCGGCATACAAAATGGCAAATGTGGCAAGTATGCTGGTCAAAATGGAATGTGATGTGCATGTGATTATGACACAAAATGCAACACATTTTATCACACCAATTACATTTGAAACATTGACAGGCAATAAATGTTTGGTGGATACATTTGATAGAAATTTTCAATTCCATGTAGCACATATTTCATTGGCAAAAAAAGCAGATTTGGTACTGATTGCACCTGCTTCTGCAAATGTGATTGGCAAGCTTGCAAACGGCATTGCAGATGATATGTTGACAACAACTATTATGGCTTGTACTTGTAAAAAATTGATTGCTCCTGCTATGAATACCAATATGTACCATAATGCGATTGTGCAAGATAATTTGCAAAAACTCAAACAATATGATTATGAAGTGATACAGCCAGAAAGTGGATTTTTGGCTTGCAGAGATACAGGCGATGGCAAAATGCCAAAAGAAGAAGTATTGGTTGGGTATATTTTGAAAGAAATCGCATATCCAAAAGACCTCAAAGGACAAAAGATACTTGTGACAGCAGGAGCAACACAAGAAAGCATTGACCCTGTGCGGTATATCACAAATCATTCTACAGGAAAAATGGGATATGAAATTGCAAAAGCGGCTATGCTGCGGGGGGCAGATGTGACATTGGTGAGTGGTGTGACAGCTTTAGATGCTCCGATGTTTGTGGAAATGGTGCCTGTGGTGAGTGCGGTGGATATGTATGAGGCAATGACATCTCGTTTCTTGGATTATGATATCATCATCAAATCGGCAGCAGTGGCGGATTATAAACCAAAAACAGTTGCGACCGATAAAATGAAGAAAAAAGATGGAGATATGGTGATTGAATTGGACAGAAACCCTGATATTTTACAATATATGGGGACACATCGCAGAGATGGGCAATTTTTTTGCGGTTTTTCTATGGAAACACAAAATATGCTTGAAAATTCTCGTGTCAAATTGCATAAAAAAAATATTGATATGGTGGTTGCCAACAATTTGAAAGTGGCAGGCAGTGGATTTGGTACAGATACTAATGTGGTAACGATGATTTCCGCACAAGAAGAAATACAACTGGAACTTTTAAGCAAAGCGGAAGTGGCACATAAAATATTAGACCAGATTTTGAAATTGAAGCAATAAACAAAATATATTTTTGATATACAACAAAATACAATTTTTTACAGATATTGTATACATTATGACATGAAATGGAATGGGTATATTTTTACAAAATATTTTGTTTTTTTGGTCTTGACAAAAAGAAGTGTTTGCCTGTAATATGCATATATCTATTTTATGAGGAGGTCAAATCGTGAAAAAATGGATTTATGTGATGTGTAGTGTTGTGATGTGTATGTCTGTGTTGGTGGGCTGTAGCTCTGACAACAGTGCAGGCAATGATATAGAACATACTGTGACAACATTGGCAGATGGCAAACAGGTAAATGATGCATTTAATGCAGAATTGATGACAACGTTAGATGGGACATCTTTTGCATTGGGTGTATCAGATAATTGGTTTATAGAGCCAGAAATGGGATTTGGTGTGACCAATACAGAGCCAATATTGCAAGGGTTGCAAAGTGGTCAAGTGGGTGGCAATGTGATTGCACCTTATGCATTGACATTGTTTTATATGCCTGCGGAATTTACCGAAAAATTGAAAAATGCAGAAACATTGCCTTCAGAAGAACAAGAAGCAGTGTTTGCACAGTTTCAAGAGCAGACATTCTTTTTTATGGGTGTTTGCCGTGTGCCAAAAGATGACGCAGAAGCAGAAACAGTATTTGCAGAATTTTCTGATATATATAAAAAAACAGAAAAAATTGTAGAGGCATTTGACAGTACATATTATTTGGGGTATAACGACAACATACAAGATATGAACTGG
>JAHHTV010000209.1 GCA_020024395.1 Anaerotignum sp.
GTGATAAAAACCATTCTGCTATATTAGAACCCAAAGAAGCACTGTTATTGGGATTGGTGCTTTCTGCTGACGCTTGTGGTGTTGGGATTAGTGTTTCTGCGGGCAGGTTTTCTGTATTTTTTCTCCCATTTTTTGCTACTGTCACGCAGACATTATTTTTATCATTTGGCACATTTTGCGGCAATCATTTGCAAAATGCCACAAAATGCAAAGAAGAATATGCCACATTGCTTTCTGGAATGATTTTAATTTGTATTGCAGTATTTCGCTTTTTTTCCATATTGTGAAAAATTTATCTTTTCAAAATGCAACTTTTGTGCTATGATACTACTACAAAGGAGGGAAAGCCATGTTGTCATTCAAAAGCACAGAATTGTTGACTGTCTTTTCATTGGAAGAACAGTACAAATTGCGTACCATATTGGAACAAAACGGCATTTCTTACACTGTATCTGTCAGACATCAAAATGATTGTTATGGTTTTTTCCCCGTTGTTGGTGCAGAAGAAATGTTGACACAACCAATGCAATATGTATTTTATGTAGCAGAAAAAGACAAACAACAAGCTGTTTCTGTATTGCAAAAGGGAGGGGTATCATTATGATTACTGTATTCAACCGTAAAGAAGTTTGCAACACCTATGACATGACAGAACAGACAAAAGTACGTAATGTACTCAAAGACAATAACATTCATTATGATGTTGTTGCCAAACACATGACCTCTCCATCTCCATTGGGAGGCAAAGAATTATCCACATATGGCTTGGATTTGAGCCATTGTATTCAGTACAAAATTTATGTCAAAAAAGATGACTACGAAACTGCAATGTATTTGCTTTCTATCTCTTAAAATTTACTGCCGCAAACAGTTTTCGTTTGCGGTTTTTTATTTATCAAAAAAGGAGAATTGTATGGGACATCATATCAGAGCCATTGTTGGCAAAACAGAAATTTTATCAAAAATTGTTTCAGATTGGATAGCTGCCAAACAAACGCAACTCATTGATGGTTATGGATTTATTTTTTTATCCGATACATTGTTTGATAACATCACAGAACTAAGCAATATACCCAATACACTGCATAACACAAATATGCTGTTTTTTACATCTGCCATGAAAACATTTCTTGCACAATACAGCCAAAATGGAAAATTGGCATATATCGAAACAGATTTTTTTGGTGGACATGGCACACAAAACGGTGTATTGTTTGAAAATATGGAAATATCCATTGCACCAACATCTGATATCACAAAAATATTGCATCAACTGGGTATCTCTTATCCAAATCCTTTTCATGCAATCGGTCTTTCCAAACATCGTTTTTTATAACAGATAAAACAAAATAGGAGTATACTTTGAAAATCAAAGCATACTCCTATTTTTTTATTAGCCATGGAATAATTTTTTTGTTTGATATTTTGGTTCACAAGTCAAATTGATACCCAATTTCTGGAACACATTTTCATCTACACCAGACAATATTACAGAAGAATGTACTTCACAACATTTCAGTTTTTCCAGTTGTTTCATCGCAAGCTCTGCCCGACTGTCTGTTGCAGCACAAATGCATAGTGCAATCAATATTTCATCTGTATGCAATCTAGGGTTATGATTGCCCAAATTGCAAACTTTCAATCGTTGTATGGGTTCTATGACTTCTGGTGCAATCAATTTCACATCTTTTGCAATACCAGCCAATTTTTTCAATGCATTCAAAAGCATTGCAGATGATGCCCCTAGCAAAGAGCTTGTCTTACCTGTCACAATGGTACCATTTGGCAATTCGATTGCTGCCGCTGGTGCATTGGTTTGTTCTGCACGTTCTATGGCTGCTGCAACCACAGGACGCTGTTCAATGCCTGTGCCTGCTTGTTTCATCAACAATTCCAATTTGTATATGCCTTCTTCGCCGCCATTGCCTTTTCTTTGTTCACACAATGCTTTGTAATATCTGCGTATAATTTCATTTTGTGCAGCAGATTTCACCGCTTCATCATCTACAATACAATTTCCCACCATATTAACACCCATATCTGTTGGGGATTTATACGGAGATTGTCCATATATTTTTTCAAACATAGCATTTAATACGGGGAATACTTCCACATCACGATTATAATTCACAGTCGTTTTTCCATAGGCTTCCAAATGGAATGGGTCAATCATATTCATATCATTTAAGTCCACAGTTGCCGCTTCATATGCCAAATTGACAGGATGTTGCAGTGGAATATTCCATATCGGGAATGTTTCAAATTTCGCATATCCTGCTTTGATACCTCTTTTATTTTCATGATACAGCTGAGAAAGACAAACTGCCATTTTTCCACTTCCTGGCCCTGGTGCTGTCACAACAACCAAAGAACGCTGTGTTTTAATATATTCATTTTTTCCGTATCCTTCTTCACTCACTATCAAAGGGACATTGCTTGGATATCCTGCAATGGTGTAATGGCGATACACGCACAAACCTAGTGTTTCTAATTTTTTCTGATATGCCAAAGCACTTTCTTGACCGCCAAATTGTGTCAACACCACACTACCTACATACAAGCCATACCCACGAAAAGCATCTATCAAACGCAATACGTCCATATCGTATGTGATGCCCAAATCTCCACGAACTTTATTTTTTTCAATATCACCCGCATTGATGACAATCACAATTTCTGCATCATCTTTTAACTGTGTCAACATATTCACTTTACTGTCTGGCTTAAATCCAGGCAGTACACGAGATGCATGGTAATCATCAAACAACTTGCCGCCAAATTCCAAATACAATTTCCCACCAAACTGTCCTATTCTTTCTTTGATGCGTTCAGACTGCATACGCAAATATTTTTCGTTATCAAATCCTATCTGTGCCATAATTTCAAATCTCCCATTAACATCTATCCGTCCTCTTATTTACGGTACAAAAT
>JAHHTV010000021.1 GCA_020024395.1 Anaerotignum sp.
AAAATATTGAAGATATTGCATTCCAGACAAATATTCTTGCTTTGAATGCAGCAGTAGAAGCGGCAAGAGCTGGTACAGCTGGGAAAGGATTTGCTGTTGTGGCAGACGAAGTGCGAAATTTGGCAGGCAAAACAGCAGAAGCATCCAGACATACGGCTGGTCGTATTGAACAAGCATTGCAAGCGGTGCAACATGGTAGAACCATTGCAGATGAAACAGCAGAAGCATTCCAGATTGTGCATGATGGGGTGTTGCGTATTGCAGATAGAACAGAAGAAATTGCAGAAAGTTCCAGACAGCAAAATGAGGCAATACAACAAACCACAAACGGTGTAGAACAAATCTCAGCAGCAATACATATCAATTCTTCTACATCTGAAGAAAGTGCGGCAGCAAGCGAAGAACTTTCCAGTCAGGCACAGATACTCAAACAGTTGGTTGCACAATTTGAATTGAAAAAATAAAAAATATTTATGTTTTTATGGATTTGGGTCGATAATAAAATATACCTATAAATCGGTATATAAGAATGGAAAAGCAAAAGACAACATAAAGGAGGAAGTGCCATGATAGAAGGAATTGCAGCAACAAGTATGTGTATGAGTGCAGCAAAATTACAACAGCAAGTAAGTGTATCTTTATTAAAAGATGTCATGCAAACACAAGAAGCAAGCGCACAAAATTTAATCCAAACTTTGTCAAATGCATCAACAGGTCGAATTATTGATACTTATGCATAACAAAAAAACAGGACACTTCATATTTGGGGTATCCTGTTTTTTTATTATGTTTGTATGCTATTTTTATATTCTGTTAAGCCCAAACTAACAAGCAAACTATGATTAACTTCTTGCATAATGCCATCATCTAAACGGCAAAGTTTTTCTTTGAGCCGTCTTTTATCTATGGTGCGGATTTGTTCCAAAAGTATCACAGAGTCTTTTGGCAATGCATAGACATTTGCAGAAAGTGCAATATGTGTTGGTAGTTTTGCTTTGTTCATACGGGATGTGATGGCGGCACAAATGACCGTTGGACTATATTTATTGCCCATATCATTTTGTATGATTAACACAGGACGTATGCCGCCTTGTTCACTGCCCACAACAGGGCTTAAATCTGCATAAAATATATCTCCTCGTCTGATTATCATGGTATTCACCCTTTGCCTTTGAAGTCTGTCAGGAACCCATGGCTATGTATGCACTGACTGTTAGGAGTATGTACGGTTTTTGCTGATATTATTCAAGTATGGCAAATAAATTTTCATCAAATTTTGACGTATGACTTAGGTATGCAAAATAAAACGGTATGTAATTTTTAGAATATCATTTTGGTATGGTAAATAAGGTTTCATCAAAATGTGGATTAAATGAAAAAGCAGTATAATCTAATTGCCAAGTGGGTTTGTTTTCGTTGTTGTATATGACAAAACGAACAGGTGTCAATGTTTCGTTGTCTATCCAGAGTTTTTCGGTTGCCATTGTTGGGTCGTTGCCTGCAATGACAGCTTCCAATACGGTACAGCGGCTTTCGTCCAGTGCGGCAGTTTCCACGGAAACGCCTTCTGATTGTAGATAGTTTTTCAAAAACTGCCCCAAAAATAATTCATTTCTTTGCTGCGAAAGGGGGACATCTTTTACGACTTTGTCTTGTAAACGAGGATTGTATTGGCAAACGGTTTTGCCGTCATATACAGTGTAGTTGCCTTTCACGTTGTCAGGTGCAAGCAATTCCAAGCGGTATTCGCCCGTGGATTTGAAATCTTGTTTGGTTTCGTATACGGTTTCTCCTTTGTTTGATGTGCGGGTGAGCGTGGCGATGCAGGTGTAACCTTTCATTTCGGTTAACGTTTGTTGTATTTGTGCCATAGGGGTTTGTGGCTCTTGTTTTTGGCAGCCACAAAACAAAAGTGAAATGGTACAAAAGAATAAAAACAGTTTTTTCATAATATCCCTCCAAAAAAATATAAGTTTGGTTATCATCAATGTATGAATGGGACAAAAAGAGTATGAAACAATCTATCATTGGTAAAATACGGTTAGGTTACAATTTTATTAAGTTTTGGAAACAAAAAGGAAAAAAAGTGTATTTTGTGGTAAAATCACAATGATGTCACAAAGGGTGTGATAAAGTCAATAAGGAGTGAATGGAAGTATGAAAAAGAATTTTTATGCGATAAAGCGAATTTTGGCGGTTGTGGTGACAGCTACCCTTGTATTTTCTGTGGTAGGGGGAACTGCGGCAACTGTGTTTGCAGCACAAACCGTATATGAACAAAAAACAACACAAACATTGACCCGTGGTGTCACATACGAAGAAAACAGCCGTATGACAACAGATGGTATACAAAATATTTATGCTTTGACTGTGGATTTGACAGAAAGTACACTGGAATTGAAAGAAGTGGAAAGCAAAACAGAGTATGGACTGAAAGAAACCACGCAAAAAATATTGACCGATAATGGTGCGATTGCAGGTGTGAATAGTGACTTTTTTGGTATGTCTGGAAAATATTCCGCAGGATTTGGTCCTGTGGTGCGTAATGGAGAATTGGTTTCTGCTGGAACATCTGTCAACCATGACAAAAACCAATATGGTAGCTATGTATTAGACAAAAATGGTAATTCTGTATTTACATATTTTAAAACAACTGCAACATTTACAAATGGTACAAAAAGCATGAATTTGTCATCTATCAATAAAGTAACAAGCATGACATTTCCCATTTATTTTGACAAACAGGCAGCAGGCACTACTGCAGATTTGGATAAACGTTTTGGCGATTTGGTAAAATTTGTGGTACAAAATGATACCATTACTTATATTTCAAAAAGTGGGGAAACAGTGAATGTGCCTGATGATGGATATTTGATTGTGATGAACAACAATTTTTATACAAAAGATGGCTGGGGGTATCAAGTGGGTGACCATGTTTCTATGCAGGTAACTTCTACCATTAATTTTGACCAAATTGATACGGCGTTTGGTGGTGGTGGATTGCTTTTGTTGAAAGGGCAAGAAGCACCTGCAACCAATATTGTGGCAGCAGGTAGACAGCCAAGAACAGCCTTCGGTGTTTCACAAGATGGCAAAAAAGCCATATTGATGGTGGTAGATGGCAGAGGAGAGAGCATTGGTGCAACACACGCAGAAATGGCAGCATTGATGCGTAGTTATGGTGCATATGAAGCGTTACATTTAGATGGTGGTGGTTCTTCCACAATGGTAGCAAAAACTGTAGATGATGTTGTGCCACAATTAAAAAATGTACCTTCTGACAAGGCACAAAGAAAAGTAATTGCTTCTGTGGGTGTGTTCCAAAATGCACATTGGGGTGAAATTGAAGAAATTGGTATCACGACTGTAGATGAACATACACAACCAGGAAAAACAGCAGAATTTATTGTATATGGTTTGGATGCATACAAAAATAAAATTGCATTAAATCCATCTGATGTCACATTGGAAGTGACAGGCGTGGAAGGGAGCTGGAATGGATTTACATTTTCACCTGCTACCACAGGGGCGTATACAGTGACCGCAACATACGCAAAAAATGTTGCACCACAACAAGCAATGCCAGAACAACCTATGGAAAATGAAGAAATCACAGAAGAAGATACACAAGAAACAATAGATAACGAAACAGAAGAAAATACAGAAGAAAATACAGAAAATCAAGAACAAACAGAACAACAAAACAACCAGGAAATACAACAACCTGAAACAAAAACATTGACAGCAACAGCAAATGCAACTTGTTATCCAACTGCAAGATTGGGTGTAGCAAATAATGATATCAAAATCAAATCTGTGGGACAATCTGCAAAAATGTATGTGACAGCATATGACGCACATGGTTTTGGCAAAGCAGTTACAAAAGATGCAACATATACAGTTGCAAATCCTGCCATTGGCAGTATGGATGGCAACACATTTACAGCAAAAGCAATAGGTTCTACTTATGTAAAATGCAGCTGGGGCGGGCAAGATGTATATGTGGTGGTAACGGTTGGAAATGCACCAAAAGTTTCTGCACCAAGCAATACAGCTTCTGTTGACCCTATGGTAGGCAGTGTAACAAAACAAAACGATGGTGCGTTTTATGTGAATATCACAGGGCAACTTTCTTATGCAGATCCATCTAAAATAGACCCTGCGGCATATGAGGCGCAAAGAAGCCGTGTGCGTACAGCAGCAGATAGTGGTGCAGATGTAACAATATATGGTGGACCTTGCGATGTGACAACACCAACGATACAAGACAGCCTAACATGGAATGGTAGTTATCGTTTTATGAGCAGACAAGGGGCATCTGTGGTGATGTTGGCGGCAAGCAAAGGTATTCGTGCGACAGACGCATCACAATATGGCAAAATGGCAATGGATTTTGATGCAGCAAACAATGACAATATCATTATTGTAACAGATTTGACACCTTCAGATTACCCTTCACAGGCAGAAGCAAATTATTTTAGAGCATTCTTAAGCAAATATGTTGCGCAAGGGAAAAATGTGTTTGTGGTTTCTGGTACAGGTACTGCATATTGGGCATCTGTGAAAGATGGTGTAAGATATATCAATTTGCCAGATTTGTGGCGTGCAGATGGCACACCAAACAGCAATGTATATATGCTCAAAATCCGCATTGATGGCGAAAATGCAACATATCAACGTGTCAAAATATAAAAACAATACACAAAAAAACAATAACTTTCTTAAATTTCTGTTGGATTTCTTGTAAAATGGGCAAGAATACGATAGTATAGGGTGGATAGACATTTCTCTATCCGCCTTTTCTTGTCAAAAAGGCAGAAAATAACAGAAAGTATATACAAAGGTGAATGATATGACAACACAATCAAAAAATACAGCCGTCAAGGCAGTCAGTTTTATGATGCTGATTACATTATTGGGAAAAGTGCTGGGGTTGGTGCGTGACCAAATGTTGGCGGCGAATTATGGCAATGGCATGGAGGCATCGGCATTTATGATTGCAAGCTTGATGCCCAGAACATTTTTTGATGCCATATTTGCCTCTGCCATATCGGCAAGTTTTATTCCAATATTCAACGAATATTTACAAAAAAAGGGAAAAGCAGAGGCATTTGCACTTTCTAACCGATTTATTACATTGATGGGACTTGTTACATTATGTATGACATTGGTGGGAGAAGTGTTTGCAAAAGAATTTGTGTTTTTATTTGCAAGTGGTTACAGTGCAGAAACGGCAAATTTGGCAGCACAGCTTTCTCGTATGGTATTTCCAACGATGTTTTTTACAGGGATTGCTTTTTCTTTTGTAGGTATATTGCAATCGTTAGATGAATTTAATGTGCCAGCAGCATTGAGTGTTGCATCAAATTTGGTTATCATACTATACTATATCTTTTTCAATGATAAATTTGGTGTGCAAGGTTTGGCTGTGGCATTTCTCATTGGTTGGGCAATGCAGGCAGTGATACAGATACCATCTATGCACAAAAAAGGGTATCGGTATTGTTTTGATTTTCATTTTCGAGATGAGGGGTTGAAAAAAATTGGGTTGTTGATGTTGCCTGTTATGGTGAGTACATGGATACAACCAATCAATTTGGTGATTAACACACAATTTGCATCTCATTTGCAAAATGGAGATGCACAAATTACAGCATTACAGTATGCCAATACATTATATACCATCATTGTAGGGGTATTTGTGTTGGCGATTGCAAATTTGATATTTCCAAAATTATCTCGTATGACAGATGATGGCGACAAAGCATTTGGAGAAACAGTCAAAGTGACATTGCGTTCCATGATGTTTTTCCTAATTCCCATGATGGTGGGATTGATGACACTGAGTGAGCCTTTGGTGCGGTTGATGTATGAAAGAGGAGATTTTGACACAACAGGTACATTGCTGACAGGAACAGCACTTTGTTTTTTTGCAGTGGGTATGATAGGTTATGGGATACAAACGATATTAAGTCGTGTGTTTTATGCAAAGCAAGACGGAAAAATGCCGTTTTATTCGGGCGTGATTTCCATTGCAGTCAATGCGGCGTTGTGTTTTGTGTTGATGAAACCAATGGGATTAGGCGGTTTGGCATTGGCATCTGCGGTATCTTCTACAGTGGCAGCGTTGATACTGTTTGTACCAACAGCCAAAAAATATCCACATATATGGGATAAGCATTTAGCAAAAGATTTGGCAAAAATGGTATTTGCAGCAGTGGTGATGTTTGTTTGTGTGTGGCTGCCATACCGTTTTTTGATGGCACACATGGCAGATGGACTTATGACAAGACTGGTGGTTGTGGCAATACCGACTTTCATTGGTGTGTTGGTGTATATGGTATTGACATATGGTATGCATATTGAAGAAAGTCGATTGGCTTTTGACATACTGAAAAAAATATTGGGCAGAAAAAATGATAAAACACCCAAACAAAATACACCACCAAAACAGAAACAACAGAAAGGAAAAAAAGGCATGACAGAAAGAATATCGGCAGTGATTGAGGACAGTTTTTGTTTTCAGCTGATACATGGTTTTATTGTATGGTTCTGGGGGATATGGTCGCAAAGTTTGACGTATCGTGCATATCGCCGTATGAGGCAGTATGTGGGACATGCGTTTCAGGAAAGCGGTATTTGTACATTTTTCCGTCAGAACTGGGATTTTGCATTGCGAACAGCAAGAGGACGTTTACCGAATATTTTCAAAAAAGTAGAAAAAAGGGCAGCAATGGCTGTATGGGCAAAAAGCAATCCTTTGGCAGTGCAAGTTGCAGAAAGTGGTATATTACGGTTATGTGGCCCCAATTTTTTGGTGATTTGTGTGTGTGTGATTGCATTTACAATACCACTATTGCCAACAATGCTTTTGGCAATACTGTCTTTGGGAACATTTGGGTTGTATGTCATCAATATTTGGCTAGGTAGAATTCGAAAACAGCGGACAGGCTTTGTGAGTGTGTTTGTGGGATTATTTGCATTGTGTATGGTGTATGGGGCATTGACCAGTTATCATTTCCCAAAAGCATTGCAAGTGATGGCAATATTTTTGACATTTTTGAGTACATTCTTTGTTTGCAAAGATTGTATTGATACAGAGCAAAAATTGAATACGGTATTATTTGTACTTGTGGCAACAGGTACGCTGATTGCATTATATGCCATTTATCAATATGTTGTGGGTGTGGAAATGGACGCTGCTTGGGTGGATGCAGAAAGTTTTGACATTAAGACAAGAGCATATGCAACGTTTAACAACCCGAATGTTTTGGGTGAATATTTGATTATCATAGGTGCATTGGCAGCAGGCATGATGTGGAAAGTGAAAAACTGGGCAAGCAGGTTGTTCTTTACTGGTTGCTTTGGTTTGATTTGTTTGGGATTGGTGGCAACAAATTCCAGAGGGGCTATGTTGGGGCTTTTGTGTGCGGCAGGGCTTTTTGTACTGTTGGCAGAGCGTCGATTGATACCTTTAGGTATATTGGGGCTTTTGGCAATGCCATTTATATTGCCCCCTGCTTTGTGGGAGCGTTTGCTCAGTTCTATTACCATGAGCGACTCCTCATCACAATACCGTGTGTCCATTTACCAAGCTGGTTTGGACATTATACAGCATTATTGGGCAACGGGTATTGGTGTAGATGCCTTTAATGAAATTTATCCAATGTTTTCTTTGGAGGCGGCAAATGCATACCATGTGCATAACCTGTTTTTACAAGAATTTATTGAATTGGGTATTGTTGGTTTTGGTGTTTTTATTGGAATGTTGGTATTCTTTTTTCAAAAATTGTATAGCACCATGTCACGTGCAGCAAAAAGATACCGCTTTTTATTGGCAGCGATATTTGGTGCATTGGCAGGGGTGTTGCTTCAGGGTATGACAGACCATATTTGGTTTGATTATAGTATTGTGTTATTATTCTGGTGTGTATTGGGAATTGGTATGGCAAGTGTGAGATTGGGTGAAAAATCATGGAAAAACAACGACTAAAAGTATATCATGTATTGACAGACCGCAATATTGGTGGTGCAGGCAGATGGCTTTTGAATTATCTGCAATATTGCAACAGAGAGCGTTTTGACGTGCGTGTGGTTTTGCCACAAGATAGTCTGCTTTGTGCAGAGGTGCAAAAAATGGATATTCCTGTGATTGGTATGGATTGTATGGCAGACAGTTCTTATGATAAAAAGGCTTTGCAACCTTTGACAGCATTATTTCGCAAAGATAAACCAGATATTGTGCATACACACGCAAGTTTGACTGCAAGAATGGCAGCAAAAAAAGCAGGTGTGAAAAAAATATTTCATACAAAGCATTGTATGGAGGCAGTTAGTGGCAATGCGTTGAAACGTGTTGCAAAAAGAATGGTCAACCAGCGTTATAGTGATACCATTATTGCGGTGAGTAAGGCAGTACGTCGTAGCATGATTGCTGGTGGTACAGACCCAAAACAAGTTGTGACCATTTACAACGGGATTGGCATGTCTGCACCTTTGACAGCAGAAGAAAAAAGAGCCATGCTGGCACAATATGGCGTTGCAGAAGGGCAAAAAGTGGTCGGGATTGCGGCAAGATTGGAAGAAGTCAAAGACCATCATACATTTTTGAGAGCTGCGGAACGCATTTGCAAACAACGGCAAGATATCACATTTTTGATTATTGGCAGTGGCAATATGGCAGAAAGCATTGCAGCGGAAATCAAAATGATGCAGTTGGAAAGTCAAATCAAAATGACAGGGTTTGTGTCAGATATTGAAAAATTGGAAGCGGCTTTGGATGTGGCAGTGATTACATCAAAAGAAGAAGCACTGTGTTTGTCACTGATTGAGGCGATGAGTGCAGGTGTGCCTGCGGTTGGTACAGATAGTGGCGGTGTGAGTGAAGTGATTTGTCATGGCGAAAATGGCTATTTGGTTGCCGTGGGAGATGATACGGATTTGGCAAAACGGATTACAGAAATATTGTCTGATCGCAATTTATATGAAAGTATGAGCAGAAAAGCAATGTCATGGACAAGAACCCATTTTACAGCAGAACAGATGGCAGAAAGAATGGAAAAACTCTATTTGGAGGCAATCAAATGAAAGAAAAAACAAACAAAAAATTATTTGGTATTTTGAATGGATTGGATATATTGATAATCCTTTTGATATTGGCGATTGGTGCATTTGGTGTGTATTGGCTCAAAAGTGGCGGCACAGATGGTGCGGCAGTGGGAGAACAAAAAGCATTTTCTTATGTGGTGGAAGGACGGCAAGTATTAGATGAAATTGCAAATTTTCCACAAGAAGGCGGCAGAGTGTTTGATAGCTCTACATCAGAATATTTGGGTACTATCAAAAGTTATCGTACAGAACCTTTTACAGAAGTAAATTTCAATCGTGTGACAAATAAATATGAAAAAGTACCGGCACCAGGATATTGTAATATTTATTTGGAAATTGAAGGCAATACACAAGAAAATGATGAAGATATTATCATTGAGGGAAATGTGGTAAAAGTTGGTGATGAACAAACGGTAAAAGGCAAAGGATTTGCATTTAGAGGCTATATTGTGGAAGTAAAAGAAATAAAGGAGGGCGAATAATATGGCAAAAAGACGTCCGAATGTGATTGATATATTGATATTTGCAGTGGTTGTGGCTTTGATTGGTCTGGCTGTGCTGAAATTTGGTGTGGTAAATAAAAAAGAGTCAAACGGTATTACGGCAGAGGCAGACAAAGTCACATATACAGCATTTATTGATGATGTGCGCATGGCAACGGTAGATGCTTTGCATGTAGGGGACAATGTGTATGACAAAAAAACAAGAACTTGTATTGGTACCATTACAGATGTGCAATATGCCCCAAAAATGAAAAATGTCATTGACAATGCTGGAAATATTATATTGGTGGAATATCCTGATTATTATGGGGTTACATTGACATTGGAAGGAAATATTATAGAAAAAGAAGATGGTTATTTTGCCGATGGTGTTGTGGAAATCAAAGCAAATTCGGAAATGGAAATTTTTACAAAATATGCAATGCCCAAAATGAAAGTGACGTCGATTGCGATATAAGAAGTGACAGGTGGGAAAAATATGAGATATAAAATACTGATGACGCTGATGGGTTTGGAAATCGGCGGTGCAGAAACACACGTTGTGGAACTTTCAAAAGAATTAAAAAAACAAGGTTATGATATTATTGTGGCATCAAATGGCGGGGTTTATGAAAAAGAACTTGCCGATGTGGGTATCAAGCATTACAAAGTGCCTATGAACCAAAGAAATGTATTGAAAATGATAAAATCCTATTTTCTGTTGCAAAAAATTGTTAAAAAAGAAAAAGTGGATATTGTCCATTCTCATGCTAGAATACCAGGGTTTATTTGTGGCAGATTGCAAAAAAAGATGAAATTTACATTTGTGACATCTGCACACTGGGTATTTTATACAGGTATGGGATTGAAATATTTGACCACTTGGGGGCAAAAAGTCATTGCAGTAAGTGAGGATATCAAACAATATTTGATGGACAATTATCGTGTCAGAAATGAAAATATATTTGTGACAATCAATGGTATTGACACAGATAAATTTTCACCCAAAACAGATGGTAGCAATATCCGAAAAGAATTTCATTTGAAAGAGGACGAGCCAACATTGGTATATGTCAGTCGTATGGACGAAAGCCGTGCAATGGTGGCAAGACAACTGATTGAAATTACACCAAAGTTGGTGGAAAAAATACCGAATTTACGAATATTGGTTGTCGGTGGTGGTGATGTGTATGATGAGCTTTTGCAAAAAAGCAAAGGTGTCAACGAAGCATTGGGTAGAAATTGCATTACCATGACAGGTGCAAGAACCGATATCAATGAACTGGTTTCTGTTGCAGATGTGTTTGTGGGTGTGAGCCGTGCGGCTTTGGAGGCGATGGCGGCGGCAAAAACAGTTATTGTGGCAGGGAATGAAGGATATATTGGTTTGTTTGGGGCAGACAAGTTGGCAATGGCACAAGAAAATAATTTCTGTTGTCGTGGATGTGAAATGTCAGAGGAAGATAAGTTATATCGAGATTTGGTATATGCATTTTGCAATATGACAAAAGAACAAAGAGAACAAGCAGGAGCTTATGGTAGAGAAGTCATATTCCAATATTACTCTGTGACAAAAATGGCACAAGATAGTGTAAAAGCATATGATGCAGCTTGGAAAGAAAGCCATGAAAAACAATATCATGTTGTGATGAGTGGATATTATGGTTTTAACAATACAGGTGATGAGGCAATTATGCTTTCTATGCATAAAAATATACAAAGTTTGGGTGATAATTACCACATTACAGTGTTGTCAAACAAACCTGTGGAAACAAGAGATAAATATGGCATTGAGGCGGTATATCGTTTTGGTATGCGTGATGTGTTGAAAGCCATAAAAGAAAGCGATGCGTTATTGAGTGGTGGAGGTTCTTTGCTACAAGACAGCACAAGCACACGTTCTTTGATGTATTATTTATCCATTACAGTTGCAGCAAAATTTATGCGGAAAAAAGTGATGCTATATGCAAATGGTATTGGCCCTGTTTCTGGAAAGAGAAATCGTCGATTGGTCAAACAGGTGGTAAACAAAGCGGATTTGATTACTTTGCGTGAAGAAAATTCTTATGAAGAATTGTTGAATATGGGGGTAAATCCGAAAAAATGCTTTGTAACGGCAGACCCTGTATTTACAATGGATGGGATTTCAAAGGAAAATGCAAGGGCGTTGTTGAAAAAAGAGGGAATTCCATTGGACAAACCTTTGGTTGTGGTGTCTGTACGGAATTGGAAAGATATGGATAAGTTTATCACAAGATTTGCACAGCTGTGTGATACCATTATTGAAAAATATGATAGAAATATTGTGTTTTTGGCAATGCAAATGCCAAATGATATTACCATAAGCGAAAAAGTCAAAAAGAAAATGAAAAAAGAGGCATATATTCTCCAAACAGCGTTTAATCCTGCGGAAGTGATGGGCATTATTTCTGTGGCAGATTTTATACTCAGTATGCGTTTGCATACGCTGATATTTGCAGCAAGACAACATGTTCCTTTGGTCGGTTTTATTTATGACCCAAAAATCGAATACTATTTAGAAAAATTGGAAATGCCAAGTGGTGGCGACTTAAAAACGTTTGATATGCAAAAAACATTGGATTTGGTAGATGACATCATGCATAACAAACAACAGTATGTTGACCGATTGGCAGAAAAAGCGGATATGCTCAACCAAAAAGCACACCGTAATGAAAAATATCTCATGCGTTTGTTGGAAAAACAGAAATAAGGGGGAAACAAAAACAATATGAGAAAAATGACACAAATATTGGACGTACCTTTTGATGCATTGACAATGGAAGAAGCGGTGGGCAAAATGAAAATATTTTTGCAAGATGGCAAACAGCATTATATTTGCACGCCAAACCCTGAAATTGTTATGGAGGCACAAGACGACAGAGAATTGATGAAGATATTGCGGGAAGCGGATTTGGTGGTACCAGATGGTATTGGTGTGGTTTGGGCTTCTAGATATAGTGAAATTCGCTTGACAGAACGTGTGGCTGGATATGATTTGGTGCAAAATTTATTCAAATCTATGACAGGTACAAAAGAAAGTGTGTATTTCTTTGGCGGTGCGCCGGGCGTGGCATCTGCAGCAGCAAGACAAATGAAAAAAGTATATCCCAATTTGCAAATTGTAGGTGGTCACAATGGGTATTTTGATGATTTGGAAGAAAAGAAAATTATTTCAGATATTCAACACGCAGCACCATCTATATTGTTGGTAGGATTGGGGGCGCCAAAACAAGAAAAATGGATTGCAGAACATTTGGAAGAAACAGGTGCAAAAATTGCCATTGGCATTGGTGGTAGTTTTGACGTTATGGCAGGGAATGTAAAAAGAGCTCCAAAATTTTTCCAGAAAATGGGTCTGGAATGGTTTTATCGCTTGATTACACAGCCTACCAGATGGAAAAGAATGATGCGTTTGCCAAAATTTGCAATTACGGTACTGCGAAAACAGAAAAAAAGATAATCAAAATGAAATGATAAAAAGGAACGGCTTTGTGTGTTTTTTCAAAAAGAATTTGCCATTATCAAAAGCATTGTTATAAAAGTGACAATCGGGATTGTTGTTGTGCTTTACAATATCAAAGAAGTATTATGGTTGTCAGTAAAAAGAAACAATAAAAATTTGAAGAAAATGAAATATTTATTATGTATACTCCCTATAATAG
>JAHHTV010000210.1 GCA_020024395.1 Anaerotignum sp.
ATACAGATATGTTGGATTTATTATATCATATAAACGGTTCTGATTTGGCATCAAAACAATCCAAAATATTGGTATTTTTAGAGAAATGCCAATCTTTTTGTGCCGCAGATATTTTGCCATTTGCCAAAGATGAAACGCAGCCTCCCAAAAGCAGGGGCTTTGCATTCGACCAGATGTGTTATGCACCTGACAAAAAAGCATTTGAACAAGAATATATGGAGGTGATACAACATTGTGATGAACCTGAAGTTGTAAAAAATATTCTCACACTTTCTATGATATTTGATAGCAACAAATGGCTTGCCATTTATATTTTTTTAAGAGAAAAATTCAAAAGAAGTTATGCCGTTTGTTGGTCATTGGATATTCGTTTGGGGGATTATGGTCTTTCAAAAGATTACAGCCATATAACCGAAACATTTGATGACATTTAAGGAGGTTATACAAATGCAAAAAATGACAACAGAATATGCAGTTTATTTACAAGAATTGGTAAAACAAGCTGGTATGGTAGACAAAAACAGAAAAGTATTTGGTTCAGAAAAACATAATTATCAATTAAATCCCGTCATTGCATTATCCGAAGTACGAGCATATGAACAAAAACACAACATCAAACTGCCATCAGAATATGTTTTTTTCATCACACAAGTAGGCAACGGTGGTGCAGGTCCACATTATGGCATATATGGCATCAACATTGCAAAAGATTATCTCTACTATACAAAATCTGGCACACCATTTTTATCCAGCAAATTGACAGAAGATATGTGGGCAGAAAAATTAGCACCCATGGACGATGAGGATTGTCCTGATGAAATATTTGACCAAATCGAAGAAGAAATTTTACAAGGAACGACCTCTATCGGCACACAAGGCTGTTCTTATGAAACACTTGCCATCGCAGAAGGTACCGAAGAGAACCGTATTTTTTATATCAATCATGAATGGGATACCGAAGCAATGCCTTTTGATACAAAAATGACATTTTTGGAATGGTATGAAAATTTTTTCAAAGAAATTATCATCGGCAATTCTGTATCTAACTATGGTTTTTGTAAAATCCAAACACAACAACAAACAATGCAAGCATTTTCTAGTACAAATGACAAAGCAGAACAATCTGATTGCTTAAACAGTTTTTTCCGCTTTCCAAAGCTGGAACAAGAAACCCTTGATTTTATACAAGCATTATGTGATGACGATTTACCCTATCACAAACTGAGTTTGCTTTTGAAATATGACATAAAAAAAGGATTACAGCTTTTTGATAAATTTTTAGTACAAAAGCCAAAAGTTGCCATTTCAGCAAGCATAAGAGTACCAAAAGAATATTTTCCACACTATTATGACAAATTTTTGCATTTACTTTATACCATGGAAGATGGCTCTAAAAAATGCAGCTATTTTTCTTCTTACCATGATGTGTTGCTTTATCGTATAAAAGACTGCCCACAATACAAAGCAAAAGACATCATACCCTTTTTGGATAAAGAAGGGATTTCAGAGGACGATTTGAAAACAGCATTATATACATTGCGTAGTGCAAAAGACAAAATAGATTATGTAGACAGATTTATTGATTATATGCTGCATGGTTCTTATCATGTTGCACATACTGCACTACAAAGCATTTCTAATGTGTCACACCCTGCACTAAAAGAAATATGCCCTATATTATGGGAAAAACATACAGACGATTGGATGCGTTCAGACTTAAAAATTTTATGCAACACCAATGGCGTACCCATACCCATTGAGAAAAAACAGAAAGGTTTACCAAAATGAAACAAACACAAATCATTTGTAAAAATTGCGGAAACGGCTGTTTCCTACAAATTATTACAGAACAAAATACAATCATATCTATAAATGGCAATCGTTGTGACGGCGGCAAACGGTATGCCGAACATATACTGTTTACCGCTTATTTAGAAACCACATTACCCACAACAGATGGCAAAACGGTTTGGGTTCGTTCAACAGAACCCATTCCAACTTCTATACGTCAAAAATGTCTCAAAGCATTATCTGGCATGGTATTGGAAACGCCTATCATAAAAGGCGAAATGATATTGCAAGATGCGGCAGATTGTGGCGTAGATATTGTGGCAGCCGAAAATATTTTTTAATCAGAAGGTGTATTTATGTACGATTACAGCAGAAAAAAACAACGTTGGTACAAAAGAGAAACAAAACGCATATTGCAGTATTTGCAATGTGTACAACCTTCCTATCGTTCACAATATCAAAATGGTATTTATGAAAGTATCAAATGTTATGCCAATTTATTTTTTGTACCAAAAGGAAAAGACAAAAAAGAGTTGTTGCATACATTATTGCAAAAAACAGAACAAATCATTGCAAACAAACCAAAAGATTTACCATTTTGCAAAGTCTTTTTATCTGTCCCAAAGCACAACATTGCACACTCACAAATTTCTCTCATATTCGATGAAAACTATTATCACACATTTTGGGACAGAAACAACAACATACAACGTTGGACAAAATTAGAAAAACCATCTATCACACAAACATTGGATATTGCAACCACATTACCATACTGTGGATATTTGGAAGAAATGCAGGACGAATTTGGGTTTTATTGTGATGAAATATGGTTTTATGGAGAGATTATATCCTTGTGGCAATGGGAACTAATGAAAAAAGAAATTACAAAAATCAATCCAAACGGTATCTTATATTTAACAGATATTGAAAAATTACCACACAAACACGCCTTGCAAATTGCTGCATATTTATGGGAAGGTTGTTGTACCACAGATAGCGACATTTGGTACACCATCAGCCGAGCTCTTTTGTGGCATATCCCGCTACATTGGATAAAACAGTATACCAAACAAATATTACAAATTATGGACGTAAATTGGCAAGATGATTTTG
>JAHHTV010000211.1 GCA_020024395.1 Anaerotignum sp.
GCATTGGCAGTATTACACGCTGCACTGGATTTTCGAAAGAATATTGATGTTTCTGGATATGATGCAATTCCACTACATGAAGCCACACGATTTATTGCAACGATGAACCACGGTTATGCAGGTACAAGAGAAATCAACGAAGCACTCGCCTCTCGTTTTGTGATTATACATATGCCGCCCATTACCACAGAAAATTTACAAAAATTGTTGTTGCGAGAATTCCCAAATCTGAAACCACAATGGGCAGAACAATTTGCAATGCTGTTTCATGAATTGGAGCAAAAATGCAATAGTTCTGAAATTTCCACAAAGGCATTGGATTTTAGAGGACTATTAGCGGCAATACGCATGATACAAAAAGGTTTGATAGCAGAAATGGCTTTGCGTATTGGGATTGTGAATAAATCCTTTGATGCTTTGGAAAGACAGTTGATAGAAGATGTCATTGCTTTGCGTATTCCAAAAACATTTGTTGCATCAGATTTGTTTGATAGGTAAAGTGCTATGGAGAAAAAAGAAGCAGAAAAACTGCGGGCAAATCATTTGATTTGGAATGCAGCAGAAAATTATCAAATACATTCGGATTATGCGGCATTTGATTTGGACGGAAATGCGGATATTTATTTCAATCATATCATTGGTGCGGTGTATAAATATTATGATTTTGAAAAATTACAGCCTTTGTTTTCAGAATTGCAGCAAGCAAGAGATAGTGTATTATATGAAGAATTGCTTTGGTTGGGATTGGAAAACTGTGTGTTTTTGCGTGCAAAAAAAGATAGACCGATTTTAGTGACATTGCGTGAAGCATATGCAAAGGCTTTTTTGGAAAGAACAACAGAAAATTTGAAACAAGAATTGTTTTGGCAGATAAAAGTGGGGCATTACCAAACAGTGTTGGGGCAAACCCCGTCTTTGAATGTATATGAAAAGAAGTTATTAGATGCTTTGACATTTTCAGAACAATGGTCAGAAGAAGAAATTGTCAATCATATGCATGATATTATAGATACATTTTTTGGCGGGAAAATTTTTCGGCATTTAGATGCCACACTTGCAAGATGGTATGTTCGAAAACGATTTCATTTGCCATTTTGTATGCAGGGCAAAAGCGGTGCGGTGCGGTATGTGGATTGGTTGGAAGAAAATGGTGAAGAACAATCACAAAAAACACAAAATACACCATTATTTTTGCCGTTTTATATGGGAAAAGCAAAAGAAAGGGCATTGAAAACATATATAGAGGGCTGTTTTGGTACTTCTATATTTTCGCATGCAGAAATATTGGATATTGAAAAAAGATTGTGTGTAGATAACCATAAAAATTGTTATTTGCATTTTACAAAAGGAAAAGCATTGGATATTGCACAAACACAAAAAAATGAAAATCAACTGCGTGTGTTTTTTGATAGACAACAAGAATGGAATTTGTTGTATCAACAAAATCATGCTATGGAAAATAGACGTGATATTCGATTGCTGACAGAAAAAATACAAGATGCAATACAAGTGCATATGGCATCAGACAGTGTGCCTGCAAGAGCCGGTATGCTGCAAAGCAATGCAGCTTGGCGTGGATTGTATTGTCATGAAGCAAGGATTTTTCAAAAAAATGAACCAGAGAAACCAGAAAATTTCACAGTTGATATTTTGTTAGATGGTTCTGCGTCACAAAAAGAAAAACAATCTGTCATTGCCAATCAGTGTTGGGTGATTGCAGAGAGTTTGACAAAATGTCAAATTCCTGTGCGTATTTTATCTTATAATAGCGTGAGTGGTTGTACAGTGGTGCAGATTTTGCGAGATTATGAAAAACCAGAAGAAAATCAAAATGTGTTTCGTTATATGGCAGCAGGCTGGAACCGTGATGGATTGGCATTGCGTGCGGTAGGAGATTTGATGCAAAAGGAATGTGCAGAACATAAACTGCTGATTATGCTTTCTGATGCACACCCAAATGATGACCAAAAAATACCTTGGAAAGGATTTTCAGATTGGGGTAGAGATTATGCAGGAAATCCAGCAATCGAAGATACACAAAAAGAAGTAGAAAAATTGCGTCAAAAAGGTATTGGGGTTGTGTGTGTGTTTACTGGTAATGATGCACAGAAGCAAGCAGTACAAAAAATATATAAAAATGATGTGATTGCAATACGAGATGTAGAATGTTTTTCTGATGCAGTGGGTCGGTTATTGCAAGATAAAATATTGTTTTTGTCATAATTTGCTATATATGACAATAAACAACAAAATACTGAAAAAAGTACAAAAAACATTATTATAGCACAATAAAAAATTATAATTATGCAATATATATATTTACTTTTCATGAAATTTTCGATAATATAAGAACATACATATCAAATATTTCAAATATTGACAAAATTTAAGTGAGGTGGTAAGAAAGTGGAAAAGAAAAAAACAAAAATTTATACACGGATTATTGCAGGATATAAAAAAGTGATTGCAATTATGTGTGTACTGATGTGTATTAATGTTGGCAGTTTGTTTTTTATCAAATCGCATTATAACAAAGTACAAAGCAATCAAAGCAATCATAGTGATATACAATCCATCATTTCAGCACATCATATTTGGTTGGAACAATTAAGTGAAAGTATACAAACGGGTGTTCCTTTCACTGGTAGTTTAGATGCAAATAATTGTGCTTTGGGAAAATGGCGTGCAGAGTTAACAGATGAAGCAATCATTAGTGATAATGTAAAAAGTGCATTAACTTCTTTGGATGTTGCACATAACCAAATCCATGAAATGGCAGGCCTTGTTTTGCGTACGGCAAAAACAGATAGAAATGCTGCGTATGAAATTTATCAAAGTAAAATCAAACCACAAACAAAAAATGTAATTCAGATGTTGGAAAAGATGGATGCAGAGTATGCAGC
>JAHHTV010000212.1 GCA_020024395.1 Anaerotignum sp.
AAATTGGAAAGAGCTGTCAAAAAAATAGAAGCAGGAGATTTGGATACAAAAATAGAAGCCTCTGGCGTATATGAAATACAGACATTGTCAAATGCCATAGAAACAATGGAAAAAAATTTGAAACAGCTGATGCAGGATATTGTGTCAGAACATGAGGCAAAAAGAAAAAGCGATTTGATGGTATTGCAAAATCAAATCAATCCACATTTTTTGTACAATACATTAGACATCATTGTTTGGATGGTGGAAAATGAAAAAAGTGATGATGCGGTGCGTGCTGTGACGGCGTTGGCTCGTTTTTTCCGTATTAGTTTGAGCAAGGGAAAAACCATTATCCCTGTGGCTGATGAAATGGAGCATGTGCGTAATTATTTGATGATACAAAATATGCGGTATAAAAATAAATTTTCTTATACGTTTTGTGTGGATGAAAAAACACAGCGTTTGGGTACAGTCAAATTGGTATTACAACCTTTGGTAGAAAATGCCATTTATCATGCAATGGAATTTATGGACGATGATGGCGAATTGGTAGTTGGTGCAAGAATAGAAGAAGATACACTGATACTATGGGTCAAAGATAATGGTTGTGGTATGACACAAGACAAAGTGGATGCTTTATTGTCAGGTACATTGCAACAAACAGGCAGAGGCTCTGGTGTTGGTGTCAGAAATGTGACAGAACGAATACAACTGCTATTTGGGGAAGCATATGGATTGCGTATTTATTCTGAACCTGATGAGGGTACGACTGTGGAAGTACATTTGCCAGCGATTTCTTATGAAGATATGGTGATAAGGGGGTTGGTATCATGACCATCAAACAGAAAGTATGGATTTGTATTGATGTGTTGATATTGATTTTGTTGTACTTTATATCTTCTACGGATTATGTTTGGCGTGAAAAAGAAATTTATGTATCTAATGTTGTGTTTATTACAGATAGTCCAAGAAATGCATCTGCATTGAATTTGGAAGCAGGGGCAGAAAAAGCAGCACAACGTTACCATGCAGATTTGAAATTTTTATCTTTGGAAGATTATATTGCACAAAAAGTAGATGTACAAACATTGGTGGAAAGAGAATTGGAAAATGGTTGTGATGGCATTGTATTACAATGCAATGACGACAAACAAACAAAAGCCATTTTGCAAAAAGTACCGATTGGCTTGCCTGTGATATTGTATGACACAGAGGGGGAGTCACCTAGAATTAAATCTTTTGTGGGTATGCAAAAAGAAGAAACACTACAAAAAATATTGCAAAATATATTGGAAATACGAAAAAGTAGAGAAAATGTATTGTTGGTATCTCAAAAAAATACAGGGGAAAGTATCATGCAGTTTCAAGAAGCATTATCTTTGCTATTGAACCAAAATGGTGTGGAAACAAAATCTGTTTCTTTGGCAAATCCACAAGAAGCAGGTACGCTTTTGAATGGTTTGGAACAAAAAGGTGGTAGTATTTTATTTACCACAGACGTTAAAATGTTTGAAGCATTGGCAGAGGCAAAAAAAACAAATGCCATTTCATTATGTGGTATTGGATGGAGTGGCAAAATACGCACAGAGTTGGAAAAAGGACATATACAATGGGCGTTGGTGGAAAATCATTATATTTCTGGATACGAAAGTGTACGAAAAGTCGCAGAATTTTTGAATAGAAAAAATTTAGAAGAAGAAAAACTATATACAGAAAGTGTTATGGTAACACAACAAAATTTATATCAAAAAGAAACAGAATTTATATTGTTTCCTTTTGTATAGGAGGGATATTATGGATACTATGAAAAAAAAATTATTATGGGGTGCATTCGTAATTGCTCTTGTTATTGCTGCTTCTGGGTATGGGATACATGAAGAAATAAAGGAAGACGAATTAAAAATTGGTGTGTCACTATATATTGAAGATGATGCATTTGTCAATAGCATTGTTTCTTCTATGCAAACACAGGCGATGTTATATGAACAAAAAGTGGATAAAAAAGTGATGCTCAATATTGCTTGTGCAGATGGTTCACAAAGACAACAAAATAAACAAATTGAAAAATATATTGCATTACAATATGATGTGATTTGTGTCAATTTGGTAGATAGAACCAATGCGGCAACATTGATTGACCAAGTAAAAGCGGCAGATATTCCTTTGATATTTTTTAATCGTGAGCCAGTCAAAGAGGATATTTTTAGACAAGAAGATGTTTATTATGTTGGTACAGATTCCAAAGAAACAGCAAAAAAACAAGGACAGGCAGTGGCAGAGCTTTACGAAAAATATGCAGATATTATGGACAAAAACAAAGATGGCGTTTTGCAGTATGTCATATTAGAAGGGGAAATGGGACACCAAGATACAGAATTGCGTTGTGAATATGTGTTGCAAACATTGGCAGAAGCAGGGATTGCATTGGAAAAACTGGATACAGATACAGCAGATTGGCTATATACGCCAGCAGAAGCCATTATGGAAGAATGGGCAAGAGAATTTGGCAATGATATAGAATTGGTATTAAGCAACAATGACGAAATGGCACTTGGCGCCATTGACGCTTTGAAACAAGCCAATATATCCGCAGCAGTATTTGGCATTGATGCAACACCCGCAGGCAAAGAAGCAGTACGAAAAGGCGAAATGTGGGCAACTGTGGATTGTGACGCAGAACAACAAGGGAAAACATTGTTGGATATGGCAACGGCTTTGATAGAAAATAAAATAACAGAAAAAGAAGGTATCAAAGAGGGCAGATATATACGAGTACCTGTGACAGCATTGATATCAGAAAATATAAAATAGACAGTTTTTTTTCAAAATGTATACATTTTTTATTGCTTTCGACGAATAAAACCTAATAAATTTTATAGTGAAATAAAAAAAATTCTATTTTTTACTACATAT
>JAHHTV010000213.1 GCA_020024395.1 Anaerotignum sp.
TTTGTAATGTGTTAATGGTTCTTTTATCATACTATGAAAAAGAAAAAAGTGCTATAATATTTTCCTTAAAAATTCATAAAAAATGAAAAAGTACCATTTATTAAGAAAAACATAATATTTTCGTATCAAACCATTACATTTTACATTGTACATTGACCTATATTTTGGGGTTGTTTATAATAAAAAATAAAATGTGGATTTTTTGGGAGGTATGCAAATATGGAAGAAAAAGAAATACAACAATTTGTAACAGATTTTGAAAATATCGAAAAAGAAATTGGAAAAGTCATCATTGGACAAAAAGAATTGATACGTCATGTTTTGGTGGCGATGATAGCAGGCGGTAATGTGTTGCTAGAAGGTATGCCAGGGCTTGGCAAAACACAGCTTGTCAAAGCCATTGGCAAAACAATGGGTTTGGCGTTTTCTCGTATACAGTTTACGCCAGATTTGATGCCTGCCGATGTCACAGGTACGACCATATTGACCACAGATGAACAAGGCAGACAATCTTTTTCATTCCGCAAAGGCCCTGTATTTTCCAATGTTGTGTTGGCAGATGAAATCAACAGAGCAACGCCAAAAACACAATCTGCACTTTTGGAAGCTATGCAGGAGCATACAGTGACAGGCGGCAATCACACATATACATTAGAGGAACCATTTTTTGTATTGGCAACGCAAAACCCATTGGAAACAGAAGGTACATATCCTTTGCCAGAGGCACAGATGGACCGTTTTTTGTTGAAATTGGACGTGTCATTTCCCAATAAATCAGAATTGCTGCAAATTGTAATGACAACCACAAAAGAAGAAACACAAACATTGGAAACTGTTTGTAGTGGTGAAAAATTGCTGCGTATGCGGAAAATTGCAGAACAAGTACCCATTGCAGAACCTGTGGCAGAATATATGATGGATATTATATTGCAAACACACCCAGAATATGAAAATGCACCAGAAGCAGTCAAACAATATGTGCGATATGGGGCAAGTCCTCGTGGGGCACAGTCTTTGATGAAAACAGCAAGGGTGTTGGCATTGTTGGCAGGACGGTATCATGTGGCATATGAAGATGTCAAACAAGTTGCAAAACCAGCATTGCGGCATAGAGTATTTTTGAATTTTGAAGGCATTGCAGAAGGAAAAACACCAGATGAAATCATAGAGGCGTTGTTGTGATATGGGAGATTTAAAAGAAGCACTGACAAAAGAATATTTGGCAAAACTTGCAGCAGTTTCCATAGCATTACGTCAAAAACTTTCTGTAAATGGATATAGTGGTGCAAGGCGTTCAAATGCAAAAGGCAGTTCGTTGGAATTTTCGGATTATCGTAATTATGTGGCAGGTGATGATTTGCGGCGTGTGGATTGGAACAATTATGCACGGTTTGGCAAATTGTATTTGAAATTATTTTTGGAAGAAAAACAAGGTGCAGTCAATGTGTTTTTAGATGTTAGCGGTTCTATGCAGCAAGATGATAAATTTTTGACAGCAAAAAAAATGGCAGCCTCTTTTGCATATATTGGCTTGCAAGGCGGTGATAATGTCAATTTGTTTTTGTGGGGACAGGGTGTGACTGCCAAAAAGCAAAATGTGATGCAAAAAGGACGTTTTTTGGAATTGGTTTCTTTTTTAGATGCACAAACACCCAAAGGAAATACCCATTTTTATGATGCCATCAAAACTTGTGGCAATTTGCATAGAGGTATTTCTGTTGTGATATCAGATTTTATGACAGACAGCAACATCGAACAAGGCATTGCATTGTTGCAACAAAAAAGACAAGATGTGATATTGCTGCAAGTGCTTTCACAAACAGAAGAAATGCCGCAAGGTGGACAGGCATTTCGTTTGACAGACAGCGAAACAGGCAATACACTAGATGTAGAGCTGACGGGTGATGTGTTGGCATTGTACGAAAAAGCATTGCAAAAACATCGTACCGCCTTGGCAGAATACTGCAAAAAACGTGCAGTAGGGTTTTATCATATGACAGAAAAGCAAGATTGTTTGAAAATGATGTATCAAATATTGTAAATTTGGAAAAAATAGGTTTGTATAGATATACAAACTTATTTTTATGACAAAGTGCAAAAAAAATCAAGAAAATCTTACAAGAATATCATATAAATTCTTATATTTTTCTGAAACATTGGGAATATGCTTGAAAACAATATCAATTTTCGATAAAATGAAAACGAAAAGAACCTGACCAAACAGGATTACCATAGGGGGTTATATTTATATGAAAAAAAATAAAAAATGGACAAAATTCATGCTGTCTGTTTTGACAGTGGTTTGTTTGTCTGCTTGTGGTAACGGGGAAAAAGAAGTAGAACCAACAGCCACACAACAGGGGGTGACCCTAGAAACGACACAAAAAGTATTGCAAGAAACACAAAACTATACAGGACATTTGCAGGTGATTTCCAATTTGGAAAATGATAACACAAATATTGAGGCAAATGTGGAAATGAATCAAGAACCATTATGCATGAAAATTGAAGAAACCATGACATATGGAGAACAGACCACAAAAAATGTCACATATTTGAAAGCCAAAGAAAGTGGTGCAGACATCTATCGCAATTATGGTGACCAATGGACAGAAATGTCATTTGAAAAAGATGCAGCAATGGCATCTGTAAAAATTTATAATATACAAGAAAATATGCAGCTGATTTTGGAATATGGCACAGAATGGACAGAAGATGAAAAAAGTGGCAAAGAAATTGTATTTCATGGCAAATTGCCCACAGCAGATGCTTTTGAAGTTGTGGAAGGCGGTAGATTGTTGCAGCTGGCAGGTATGAGTGGTATGGCAGAAAAATATTATACAAATGTGAAAGATATCCCCGTGACATTTACCATAGACAGCCAAACAGGAC
>JAHHTV010000214.1 GCA_020024395.1 Anaerotignum sp.
GCAGTGGCAATATCAAATGGTGTTTCGGTAAAGCCATTTGGTGTGAAAGAAAGTGTTCAACAAGGGTTGTATTTTGGTGGGTTTCAGTTTTTGATGCCTCTTTTGGGGTGGTTTTTGGGCAGTCGTGTCAAAGACTATATTGCAGCGTTTGACCATTGGATTGCATTTATATTATTGGCATTTATTGGCGGTAATATGATAAAAGAAAGCTTTGAAAAAGAGGAAACACAACAAAAAACTGGATTGGATACCTATATATTATTTTTGCAAGCGATTGCAACCAGTATTGATGCTTTGGCGGTGGGAATTGGTTTTGCCATATTAGATGTGGATATTGTCAAAGCAGCAACAACGATTGGTGTGATTTCTTTTGGTATTGCTTTTTTGGGTGGTATGCTTGGAAAATACTTGGGCAATTTTTTGCAGACAAAGGCAGAATTTGCAGGCGGTTTGGTGCTTGTGGTAATTGGGCTGAAAATATTGATAGAGCATTTGTTTTTTGGTGGCTGAATGGGGAGAGGATATGTTGCAAGGGATACAATTTATAGATGAACAAATCATATTATGGATACAAGCACATATGGTCAATCCCATATGGACAAAAATGATGGTATTTTTGTCTACACTGGGCAATCATGGTATGATTTTTATTGCATTGGGCATTTTGCTACTACTATTTGGCATACGTTATAAAAATTTGTTGTATGCAGGGATACGATTGTTTTTGTGTTTGGGTACAACGGCTTTGGTTTGTAATGTGATATTAAAACCTTATGTGGCAAGGCTACGACCATACGATGTATTGGGGTTTCCAATCGTTGTGCCACCATTAGCGGATTATTCTTTTCCGTCTGGGCATACATCCGCAGCATTTGCGGCAGCAACGGCGATTTATGCATATCATAAAAAATGGGGAATAGTAGCGTATATATTTGCTGTTTGTATGGGGATTTCCCGTTTGTATTTGGGTGTACATTTCCCGTCAGATGTGTTGATGGGTGGGATATTGGGGTTTGTGATGGCAAAAATAACATTGTGGGTTTGTAAAAAATACCATTTTTTTGAAAATAATATGGTAAAATGATAAGATATCGTGGTACAATGTGAAAAAAAGAAAAAATAGAAAGAAGGATATCAAGTGGCATTACCAGTAGTATACCAGCTATTGACAATGGTTTTGTTGATGGTGATAGGTGTGATTTTGAACAAAAAGAAAATGTTATCAGAAAGCAATGCAAAAGGGCTGTCGATTGTGTTGACAAGGGTGGCTGTACCTGCGAATATGATTATTTTGATGCAAAGACCATATTCTCATGAAATATGGATTGGTTTTTTGAAAACGTGCAGTGCTACATTTTTGATGTGTAGTTTGGGTGCGTTGCTTTTTTTTGTTATTGGGAAAGCGTTAAAAATGCAATTTCCAGAATTGGGCTTGTTTGCAGGCGGCGGCGTGTACAGCAATGTGATATTTATGGGGCAACCTTTGATTATGGCAATGTATGGCGAAGAAGGTTTGATATTTTGTGTTGCGGTGATGTTTACTTGTAACGTATTTTTGTTTACAGTATGTTCTGTGCTATTTGCCATAGGTAGTGGAAAACAAAAAAGCATTAGACGTATGCTCAAAGAAGCGTTTATCAATTTGATATGTATTTCTGCGGTAATTGGCGTATTTTGTTTTGTCAATTCCATTACACTACCTGCACCAATTCGAGATACTTTACAATTTTCTGCAAATACAACCGTATGTTTGTCTATGATTTATATTGGTTCGTTGTTGGCAGCAGCAAATATAAAAGAAATATTCAAAGATAAATTGGTGTACATATTTAGTTTTGTGACATTGATTGTGATGCCGATTATCACAAAATTTGTGGGTAGTCTGTTTTTAGATGGTATTGCATTGAGTGTACTTGTGGTATTGACAGGGACACCTGCGGCGGCAGCATTGCCATCTTTTGCCGAAATTTATGGCAATGATGAAAAACGTGCGTCTGAATTTGTATTTGTATCCACCATATTTTCTGTTTTGACATTGCCACTGGTTGCAGAGTTTCTTTGTATTAAGTTGTGATGTGTTTTGCAGAAAAAGAGGTGAAAAATGTGAGATTTACAGGTTTTACAGCAGAAACCATAGATTTTTTATGGCAACTGCGTATGCAAAATGAAAGAGCGTTTATGGAGGAAAACAGACAACGATACCATCATGTACTCAAAGAGCCATTTGATGTATGTAGTGCAGCATTATATGAGGCATTTACAAAAAAACATCCATTACAAATGGATTATGCCATTTCTCGTATCAATCGGGATATTCGGTTTTCAAAAGATAAAAGCCCTTATAAAGCAAGAAAATGGGTGGTATTAAAAGAAACTGTGACAACAACACAACACTGGAAATTTCGCCCTGTGTTTTATTTTGAGTTGATGCCAGAAGGGTATGCATATGGTATGGGGATTTATGAACCAAGTCCAGCATATATGCGGGCATTTCGTCAAAAGATAGATGTAGCACCTGCTGCATTTGCACGATTGGCAAAAGAAATGGAAAAACACAAGGAATATGTATTGTATGGAGATTGCTACAAAAGAATAAAAAGCAAAGACATATATGATAAAACTATACAAAATTGGTACGAAAGAAAATCGTTGGATTTGGTAGCAAACAGAGAAATTGATGATTTGCTATTTTCATCGGATTTGGTGGATTTTGTGGTGAAAGAATGGGAAAAGTTATTACCAATATATACATTTTTGAAAGAGATTGTACCGCAAGAATAAAAAAAGGTGTCCAAAATTTTTGGACACCTTTTTGGTTTACACTCTGCCAAAACTCATTGCCAATGATTTGATTGCTTTTTCTGCAATCATGCATTCACCAT
>JAHHTV010000215.1 GCA_020024395.1 Anaerotignum sp.
TTATTATATTCGGTTACAATCGCTTTATGGTCAATACGCAAACCATTTTCTGACATTGCCGCAAGGAATTTATCCAGCTGTGCTTCTGACAAACTGCTCATCAACATAAATTCTGTTGTATAACTTTGGCCTGTATAGGGTTCTTCTGCTGCTTCATAACCACTAAATCCACCCAAATACCCAACACTTTCATTCAATTTTTCTGTTGTCATAGTTTCTACTGGAATTTGCAAATCTTTCAAAATTTTTCTCACACGACTACCACGAGAACAATCTTCATCTAAATTATACAAAATCACTTTTGCATTTGGCAATGTTTCTCCTGCACCAACCACAGGCACAGAAGCAGAAACATAATCCACTTCTTCCCCTTCCCATTCGGTATGTGGCAAACGCAATTTTATAATCAAACGATTTTGTGGTTGTAATGTTACACCTTCACGAATTGGAATACGCACACTACCTTTTGTAACATCGCCACGACTGGAATTGATTTGTCCCACACGTGTTGCAATCGCTGCATTTTCCCACATTTCACCGTCTATAAATTCTGCATCTGTAATATTGCCCGCAAATTGATAGACACTCACATCACAATAAAATTCTTCACCCATACCAAAATAGGCATCATCATAAAGCACATTAGCTTGTATATATTTTGCATCTGCTTGTACAGAATTTGTTTCAAAAGTAGCTGTAGGTGTTCCCCAGTCTGGTGTTGGTTGTACTGTGATGACATTGGATAATGCTTCCACACCATCTGCTGTTAAAACAATTTGTAATTTTGCTCCAACTTCTAATTTTCCCATCAAGCCACCAATTACTTTATTGCTTTCGCTTCGATATAATTTATCAGATGTAATCTTTTGTGCTGTTTCTGTATTGAGTGTTTCCTCTGTAAACTGATACAATGCAAATGTTGCATTTTCTGTCTTTTTGTCTATGGTCATAGATGCTTTCAGTTGTGTATCTCCTTTTGTCACCACATTGTCCAAAATACGCACAGTTGGTTTTTGTTTTTCAGGGACAGCTTGTATCACTTTTGCATCACTTTGTTTGCTATTACCATCAGATAATATCAATTTTGCAATGATTTTTTCTCCAGCGGAAAGTTTTCCTTTTCCAAATACAATTTTTTGACTGTTTTCCTTTGGTGAAATTGTGTTTGCATAAATTTCTGTTGCTGTATTGACATCAAAGACTTCTCCTTGATATGTATACAACTTCAATGTTGCTGTCACATTGCCATCAAAGTTTGCAATCACCCAAATATCTTCTCTATCTGCATAAATATTGTCTGTTGCAATTTCTATTTTCGGTTCTACACTCTGTCCGCCTTCTGTTGTAATCAAAACTGGTTTTCCATATTTGTACTTTGTGCTGTCTGTTTCCTCATCATATAGATATAAATGTGGCAAAATGGTTTCTCCAGCCTTTAACACTGTATTCGTGTTAAAATTCATTTCATATTGACCAGCACCATGGAATTTTTGGCTAGCAATTTGTTTACGGCTGTCTGCATCATTTTGTGATGCTGCTCCAGTTGTCAATATCAATAACCCATTTTGAAATTCTTCACAGCCAGAAACAACAACTGTTGCAGATTTTGATTTTGTTGTAAATTGTGTTTGTTGAATGGCTATGCTGTTTTGTTCTATATTGCCGCTTTCTGCAACAGCAAATGCTTCACTGATATATGTACTCTCTCCATTACGATATTTCAAAACCAAGCATACTTGTTCTCCTGCGGAAAGTTTTGCATTTTCCAATGAAAATGTAATATTTCCCGGTTTCTGACCAAACATTTTGGCAATCGGCTGGTCAGTATTTGGTTTTCCATTTGATATTTTACAAAGCTGTGCAACATTGATTAAATCGACTGTTTCATTTAAAGCAGTTACACGAAATGTTGCTTGTTTGCTGTCTGTTATCAATGTACCTTGCAACTGTACAGCAAAATCTTTTGCTTTTTCTATGGTGTGTGGTTCAGATTGCAACAATACAGTATCATTTTTCATCACAAATGCAACAATTTTTTCACCAGCTGTCAATTTGCTTGTCATTTGCAATGTTATGTTCCCATTTGTGATATTAGCCACATCTGCTTCTGCAACTTTATTTCCAGATGTTTGTATAAAATCGGTTGTATTGCTTGGGAATGTTTTCAGCACAATATTTGTTGCATCTTTTTGTAATTCTCCATGCACTGTTATTTGTATTTGTTTGTTTTCCGTTGTCACAGCATGTGCAATTTCGATGGTTGGTTGTGTTGGTGTTGCTGTACCAGCAATCAATACAGAATCATCTGGGCGTTGAAATATTTTTTCATAATCATTCCCTTTTACCAAAAATATTTCTTCATTTTGTCCCCAGTACACAACTGCACGTGCACGATACCCTTCTCTTAATGGTTCTGTAAAATGAACTTCTTTATTTTCAAAAGGTTCTGTTGCTACAATATTGGAAACCAAAGAAATTTGTTTTTCATTTTCAAAATCAAAATCATCATTTGCAGGATATTGTGCCACTGCACAAGTTATACTTGTTTTGCCATCTTTGACCGCTTGGAACAATCTTTCATCACCAGTCAAAGATATGTGCATACTGGTTGCACCCGCTTTCAACTCATTTTCTACAATTTTTGCATCTGGATAAATATAATCCTGAAAACCATTGCCATGTTCATCTACCACTTTAATTGCTTCTGAATTTACAGGGCGGTAAAAATCTTCCCCCACAGGTATATTCAAATTGGCAATGATTTTGTAACCTGCTTTCAAAGGCAAAGCATTTTTTTGAAATATGCAAGTTTGCTCTGTACCATTTTTTACAAAGCCACTCCAAAGTCGTATAT
>JAHHTV010000216.1 GCA_020024395.1 Anaerotignum sp.
CACCCAAATCAAATTCCCATTGTAAATGAAATGTTGCAAGTCTGCCAAACAGACTATAACGACGCAAATTGTATCATCAACTGGGATATGTCAAGCGGAAAGCTTGTTTGTGCAAATCATACTGCAAATCGTATGAATGAATATCTAACACATCTTCGTTGGGCAAAAAAAATCTTACGTCTTGCAAAAGTCTATGGCGTACACGCATAAATATTTGCATATTGTTACCAAACAATCGAATTTCAGAAAGGGGCGATTTTATCATGAAGCAAAATATACATAAAAAGAAGATACAAAAATGTATCTCTGCTTTTGTGGCACTTGCTGTGGCACTGCCAGTAAATCCTGTAAGTGCCTATGCCATAGAAGAAGGATATGCAATACAAAATGAAAATGAGAACGACACAATACCGCATGACGAAAATGCAATCAAATTAAAAGCGGAACTTTCCAAAAACGGCAACAAAGTTACGCAATATGTCAATGAAGATGATGGAAAAATTAAAACCATCATTTGGACAAAAGGCATCACACCACCAAAAATGGGTGGGAAAGACAGTGAATTTCGCAAAATTGTTACAAATGATGTAAATGGAAATCCTGCATATATCGAATATATTGCACCATATACAAAAGGCAATGGCTGGTATGATGTCAACAAAACAGAAGACAGAGTACCTGACTTAAACCTTTGTTTTGCGGCAGCGGCTTCTAACTCATTGCATTGGTGGCTTGAACAAAATGCAGATTATATCAACCAATATCTTGAACAAAACCCAGATTATAAAAAAAAGGATGAATTAAAAGCATTGATGAATTCTTTCCGCAGCCAGCAAGACAGTGGTGTATACAAGCATTTTGTACAGCAATTTGCATATAAACAAGATGGATATTGGGCTGACATATTACAAGACCAATTTATCAATGGCTATTATCTCAAATCCAATGGTGGTACAAATGGTTCAGACATTGATAAAGAAAACCTTTTAACAAAAGGTCCAGACCCAAAAGGTGGCTTTTTCTATGATGTTTTTGGTACCACTTTATTGACACAAAGACGTTATTATGGTTGGGGTTATGATGCCATCAGCAGCGACTTAAAACAGCAATTCTTAAACGGTGATATGCTGCTTTTAGGGTTCAGTACAGGCAGAATATCTCATGTTGTAACACTTTGGGGTGCAGAATTTGATACAGACGGTCGTATCAGTGCGGTATATTTGACAGACTCTGACGACTTGCAATCACAAGGTATGATGCGTCAGAAAATTGTCAATCGCAATGGTGCTGCAATACTTTCCACAAATGTACATAATACAGGCAGTGTGATAGAAAGTTTGCAAGTATTGTCACAAGGTAAAAAAATATGGGAACATAAATTAAATGCACACAAAACAACATTGGATATTGCATGGGAAAATACCACATTTGCTTATAATGGGCAATTACAAAAACCTACAATCACTGCAACAAACATAAATTCCAATGATGTCGTCAATCTTTATGTCAATGGTGCACAAAAAAATGCAGGTACATACACAGCAACTGCTGTTTTAGATGGGGCTGATGCATATAAATATGAATTGCCCGAAAATATTACAATGGAATTTGAAATTGAACAAATACCTGCAAAGACTGTGCTTACTGCCATACCCAAAAATGATGGCACTCCATTTGCAACCATTCATGTCAGTGTATCTGGTATCAATGGAGAAAAACCAGATGGTTTCATTACTTTGCAAGATGGTAATGATATCATAGAAAGCGATATTCCAATATCAAATGGCAAACTAGATTATAATTGGGAAATCCCCGTTGCTGGTGAACATCACATCACTGCTACGTTCCATCCATCCACAGATGGTGTTGGGCAAAATTATGAAAGTACCACAAGCGACGCTTTTTATATGGACTTTTCCAAACAAGAACAAGATGAACTGATTATCACCCCCATTTCAGATAAAACATTTGGTGATGGTAGTTTTACACTAGAAGCAACTGGCGGCAGCGGCAATGGAGAAATTATCTATACTTGTGACAAAAATGATGTCATTTCCATAGATGGTGATATTGCAACAATCGTTGGTGCAGGTGATGCCACAATCACTGCTACAAAATTGGGTGACCAAATATACAACAATGCTGTTGCAACATATGACATCAACATTGCAAAAGCAACACCTACAATATCCATAACAGCTGATATTACAGATGAAACAGCTTCTCAAGTGGTTTTGACTGCTTCTTCTGATGATGCTATCACTGGCAATATTGATTTTATCAATTCTGCAGAAGATATTCATGCAGATATGGAAAAAATCGAAAACATTGCATCTGTTCCCATTAAAGATGGCGTTGCAACATACACTTGGACAGGTGTACCAGAACAATTATATCAAATCAAAGCCGTATATAGCGGAAACAATCATTATGAAGAAGCAAGCAGTGCGGAAATTGACATTGATATGAGAAAAGAGGAGCAAAATACATACCCTGTCATCATAGAAAATGACGGCAATGGTACAGCAAGTGCAAACTTCACAGCAGCAGTGGAAGGCACACATATCATACTAAAAGCAGAACCAAATGAAGGATTTCGTTTCAAATCATGGGAAGTGTTGGAAGGTGGCGTGCATCTGATTGGAGATACATTTGATATGCCTTCTGCATCTGTGAAAATACAAGCCATTTTTGAACAAATCAATCCTGGTAATGGTGAAAACGGCAATAATGGCGATAACGGCGACAATGGCGATAACGGCGGTAATGGCAACAACGGCAGTAATGGCGATAACGGCGGTAATGGCGATAACGGCGGTAATGGCAACAACGGCGGTAATGGCG
>JAHHTV010000217.1 GCA_020024395.1 Anaerotignum sp.
ATGTATAATTTTCACCCAGGAAGCCACGTGAAACAAGGGGTGGAAACAGGGATTATCAAAATTGCAGATTTGTTAAACAAAGTATTGCAGCCAGAAACAAAAACAGAGATATTGCTGGAAACAATGGCAGGAAAAGGTACAGAAGTTGGACGAAACTTTGAAGAATTGCGACAAATTATAGACCGTGTGGCACTATCAGATAAAATTGGTGTTTGTATGGATACTTGTCATGTGTTTGATGGTGGATATAATATTGTAGAAAATTTAGAAGATGTGTTGCAGGAATTTGATGATATTGTAGGATTAAAACGATTGCGGGCAATCCATTTGAATGACAGCAAAAACCATATGGGCAGTCACAAAGACAGACATGCTTGTTTAGATGATGGGGAAATTGGTATTTCTGCTTTGGCACGTATCATCAATCACCCAAAATTAGCAGATGTTCCTTTTTATTTGGAAACACCAAATGAATTGGAAGGATATGCAAAAGAAATTGCATGGCTGAAATCTTTGAAAAAATAAAGAAAAATGAGCAATCCATTGGATATTGCTCATTTTTTATATATTCAGCGGCATTTGTAAGCGATGATGGTGACAGTGCCTTTGCCGCTATAACGCCGTATTTCATAAAGGTCTGGAAATGCCTCTATCAGTTCTGGTAGTTTGCTATACCCATATGTACGAGAATCAAAGTCAGGTTTTGCACGTTTGATATAAGAACCAGCAGAAGAAACGTTGGTATAACCATCATCATCTTGATATTTGAATGATGCAATTTGTAAAAGATAATGGATTTCTGCAATATTAGAAACAGGGGGTTTGTTTTCTTCTGCATTTTCAGTATGGTTACTGATTTCTGTGATGGGTTCGGAATGTCCCAAAAATTCTAAAAATATAAATTCATCACAAGCATTGCGGAATGCTTCGAGTGTTTTTTTTTCGCCCACACCAATGATGTGTACGCCAGATTCTCGCAAACGTATGGCAAGCGGTGTGAAATCGCTGTCACTGGATACCAATACAAAACAATCATACATTTTGGTATGCAACATATCCATAGCATCTATGGTAATGGCAATATCAGTTGTGTTTTTGCCAGAAGTATAATCAAATTGTTGTTCTGCACGTATGGCAAGACGTTTGACTTCGTTCTCCCAGTTTTTTAATGTGGGTTTTTTCCAGTTGCCATATGCTTTTTTGGCAAGAATACGCCCATAAGCAGATAATTCATGTAATACACTTTCGATTTTACTAAGTTGTGTGTTATCTGCGTCAATCAATACAGCAATTGATTTTAATGTTTCCATATTTATTTTCCTTTCTTTATGATTTTGATAACTTTATTGTAGCCAAAAAATAGCGTTTTGTACAGAAAAAAACCACACTTTGAGCGTAAGTGTGGTTTTTTGTATTAAATGGTATGTTGTCGCAATACAGGAATGTAATTGACCAACAAACGAATGGTAAAACATTTGATGATAATCATAACACCCGCTTGAAACAAACGAGGAAGTAACAATGCCAAATAAGGAGAACCGGAAAGTATGGAAATCCATAAGGAATTGAGTAATAAACTGCATATCAATTCTGAAAGCAAAACACTACAAAAAATATTGACAAATGATGGTTTTTGACGTAAAAACAAGCCGTAAAAAATGCCTGTTAAAAATGCAGAAAGTGTGAAACCAGGATAATAAGATGCAATAGGAAACAAATTTGCACCTAAAAAATCTCCAATGGCTGCAACCGCACCAGCTTGCCATGTGCCTAAATACAGTGCAGCAATGGCAACAGGTACAAAAGAAAAGCCGATTTTCAAATTCCATGCAGATATGGAAAGAAAACGGGATAATATGATGTTGATGGCAATCAATACAGCCATGAAAACAATTTGCTGGGTTTTTGTTTTTTTGGAATTTGTCATAAAAAAGAACCTCCTTCATTATCGAAAATTTGTTTGATAGAAACAATGCAAATACACCTGTTTTTGAAAAACAGGGTTTGCTGTGATAATAAAGAACGCTCATATCTTCATTATTTGACAGCGGGATGCGGGTTTTGTATCGCAAGATAGTGTGTATCTTTTCGTTCTTATGACAACTCCCCGTTCACAAGACACTTGACGCACAAAGCCCTACTCTGTATTTGCCGCAGGTAACATAACCTACAGCTTTATTGTAGCACAAAAAATAGATTTGTAAAGTATTTGTTATTCTGCGGCGGCAAATGCAACCAAAAGATTTTTTTGGGAGGCAAAAGAGCCAGCAAGTGTGATATTTCCCATATCTAGGTTATATGTTTTTGTGAGGTCTTGGCAAAGTTTGTCGGTTGCCAAAAATCCGCCATTGCCAAAATAGAATACAATGATTTTGCTATATTTTGGAATTTCGGAAAAATGTGCTTCGTCATATGCACGCAATGTGCCGCATTTTGAAAGTGTTTGTTTTAAGAAAGAAAGTTCGATATCCAAATGCAAAAATTCTTGTGATGCATAATACATGGCTGTGATAAATGCAACGATGTCTGTTTCTGATGCAAAACAAATGCACAAAGGGTGTTGTATGGTTTCTGCAAGTGTACACACAAACCATGGTGTGGTAACGGCAGAAAATGAAATGTTGTAAGGGCGTTTTTGTATAATTTCTGCGTTATCCACAGAAAATACCAATGTATTGCCTGTTACTTCTCCTGTTAAGGGGAGTTTTTGTTTTTTCAGTTGTGCTTTGAGTGTATCAGATGTACCATAAAGACAGATGCCATCAGAATGAAAACCAAGCATAATAAAACCTCCTTTGTTTTGTGGTGTATGCATATCAAAAATGATATTTTCTGA
>JAHHTV010000218.1 GCA_020024395.1 Anaerotignum sp.
TCTGCGTTGTTTTTCCCGCATTTGGCGAATGCGGTTTAATTCATAAACATTGCTTTGACTTGCACGCTGTCTTTGGGGTGTTTTTGTGTTTTTGTAATTTTTTGGCTTTCGTTTTTTTTCATTTACAATTTTTTTTGCCACACATATCCCCCTTATTATTTTGACGTTTCTTTATTATAATATATTTTTTGTATATGGTAAAGGGTTGTTTTTCTTTCAATCCATTGAAAAAAATTCTTTTTTTTGAAAAAAAGACCCATCAAAACTGTAAATGGTTTTGATGGGTTTTTTGTTTACTGATTTTTATCTGCAATGGTAATTGTCAAATCCATACCTGTTTGCCCATTACGTATAATATGCACAGGTATTTTTGCGCCCACTTCTGCTTGTTTTATGATTTTTGCAAGTGCGTCCATATCCATCACAGTTTTCCCGTCAAAATTTGTGATAATATCGCCTGCCTGTATGCCTGCCAAATCTGCAGGGCCACCTTTTGTCACTTCCATAATCAAAGCACCCACAGGCAATTTATACAAAGAAGCATTTTCCGCTGTGATGCTTGTGCCAACAATACCAATATATGGTGTTGGAGAAGTACCATCTACCAACAATTCTTCCACAATGGGTTTGATGTCATTGCTTGGAATGGCATATCCCATACCTTCTGTCATAGAAGAATTATATTTTGCAGTGTTAATACCAATCACTTCACCTCTTGTGTTTACCAACGCACCACCACTGTTACCACTGTTGATTGCTGCACTGGTCTGTATCACGTTCAATGAATTTCCATCTACATTGATATTTTGTTCTTTTATGCTGACAATACCATCTGTTGCGGAAAGCCCCAATCCCATTGCATTCCCAATGGCAATCACGCTTTCCCCGACTTGTAAATTGTCAGAATTACCAAATTGTGCAACGGTCACATTTTCAATTCCTGCCGCTTTCAAATCTTTCCAAGAAATTGTCAACACTGCCAAATCGGAATCAGCTTTTGTGCCAACAACATTTGCTCTGACCGTTGTGTTATCGTTAATAGTTGCAAACACCTCGTTTGCACCTTCAATCACGTGGTTGTTTGTCGCAATGGCGATTTGACTATCATTGGAATAGAAAATCACACCACTGCCTGCACCTTCTGCTTCATACGGTATATCAAAACCACCTCTTAAACCAAAAGGACTTTGATAAGATTTTGTGCCTGCAATTTTTGTGGAAATACTTACCACAGACGGTTTCACGGCACGCACAACATCTACAACAGACATACTAGATGCTGTGGATGTTTTTTGTACCAATGTTGTGCCTGCATTTGTAGTCATAGGTTGCTGATTGCCATAATATTTGACAACGCCATATCCTGCACCCATTGCTGCACCACCAGAAATACCAATAATCAAACTGGCTGCTATCAGTTTTGCCCAGCCACCACTTCTTTTGCGTTTGTTTTTCTTTTTGATATGTTCTGTGTAACATTCTTTTTTGACATTTTCTGTTTTTTCAAATTGTGTAGTTGTATCATTTTGGTAATTTTGTGTATTTGCATTTTCATACACATTTTCATGATACATAGGTGGGACATCTTCTGGTGTCATATCTCTTTTTTCATTATCTTCTGGAATTTCTTTGATATCACTTTCTTTCAAATGAATGACTGTTGGTATTGGTTGTTGTGTATGTTCTGTTTGGTTGTTTTCTATATTTTTATTTTCGTCTGGTTCATACATATGATATTCCTCCTGTTTTCTATTTCTCTTTACGTTGGATTTAGTATATCCCATATTTTTGAATAAAATATGAACGCTGCTTAAACAAATATTTAACTTTTTGGGTATATTTTGTTTTATTCCACATTGTAACAAATTATGCTATACTATATAATATAAGGGAGGGAAAGACATTGAAACAACCATTTACATATCTATCAAAAGAACACGCTATGTATCTCAAAAATCTGGTACAACAAGCCGCAACCGTAGACAAGCATTGTGCTGTATTTGGTGCAAAATCGCACAAATACAAACTCAATCCTGTGGTATCTTTAGAACAGGTCAAACGTTATGAACAAAAGCATCATATCAAATTACCTTCAGAATATGTATTTTTCATCACACAAGTAGGCAACGGTGGCGCAGGCCCGGATTACGGCATACTTGGTATAGACACAACAAACCTGCCCCCACTAACCGAAACAGAAATCACCATAACCACACCTGCCATCACCCCAGAGCTAACACAAACGCAATGGGAAATGCTGTTGCAGGAATATGATGAAAAGTATGATGAATATGAAGATTGTGATATTGTAACAGCTGGCTCTTATTGTATTGGTTCAAAAGGATGTACCTTTTTCAATTATGCCATTTGTAGTGGTGATTATGAAAATCTTGTGTATTACTTTGATGCAAATTATGAAGAAATAAGCCCACCCTTTGTACTTTCCATGCATTTTTTAGAATGGTATGCCGCTTATTTTTTAGAAATCATACAAGGTCATAACATATTTAGTTTTGGATATCTACCTTTATATACACAACAAGAAGTCATACAAATCTGTCAAACACAAACAGACCAAGAAACACAAACAGCAGCATTGCACAGTTTGTATCGTTTCCCAACACTGCAAAAAGATACACTGTCTTTTTTGAAAAATTGCGAAATACCACATATGGAAACACAAAAATATGAATTGTTATTAAAATTTGAACCAGAGACAATCATAAAACAATTTCCACATATTTTGCAAACAAAACCTGACATTGCAGTATCTATCTGCCGTGACATTCCAAACGAATACAAAGATGTGTATTATACAGATATGTTGGAT
>JAHHTV010000219.1 GCA_020024395.1 Anaerotignum sp.
CTGCAATACTATTGCCATAAAACATAATATTACAATAATAAAAATTAGTATTGGTACTATCTTAACTAAAATATAACCATATATCTCCATATATTGCATAGAAGAAATAGGAGTGCTTCTAGCTATATCCTCTAATGTTGTATGAACATTCCCTAGCATCTCATAAATTGAATCAATATCCAACAAGTCAAATGCATAAGTGACAAATACACCAAAAACTATAGTGATCCATATTGGAATTGAAATAAGTTTGAATGACTCCATTTCAGTTTTCAAAGAATCAATTCGTTCCAAATAATCATTCTCGGAGAATTTATGATCATCATAAAATTTATCTATGACTGCCACAAACTTAGCTTGTCTTTCAATAAAAGATAATTTTCTTTTATTAGATATTTTCTTAATCTCTTTTGTTAATTTCTTATGTATTTTCACAGCATTCCCTCTTTACCTTTTAAAATATTAAAAGAAAAACCGATTCAGTACACCTCTTTTTCAGGTATACCGAACCGGTTTACTGCTTACTTATAAATCGTTAAGAAAATCCTTCAGCTTATCAAAGAAGCCTTTTCTTTTATTATAGTTTTTATCAGTCATGGTTTTTTCAAAGTCACGAAGCAAGTCTTTCTGTTTGGAAGAAAGATTTGTAGGTACCTCTACGATTGCTTTAACGTACTGGTCTCCCCTACCCTTGCCATTGACATAAGGAACACCCTTATTCCGCAAACGGAATACAGTTCCCGGCTGAGTTCCTTCCGAAACCTCATACTTCACCTTACCATCAATGGTTGGTACAATGATTTCATCTCCCAGTACAGCCTGTGTATAAGTAATAGGTACATCACACCAAACATCATAGCCATCACGAACAAACAACTCATCTCTCTGTACGGATACTGTTACATTCAAATCACCTGATGGTCCGCCGTTTATGCCTTCATCACCTTGACCTCTTAGTGCAAAGGTCTGACCATGGTCAATACCGGCAGGTATGTTGACCTCCAGCTTTTTAGTAACACGTACACGACCTTTTCCAGCACAGGTTTTGCAGGGTTCTTTTACAATCTTACCCTTACCACCGCATCGAGTACAGGTTTTTACTGTTTGAACAATACCAAAAGGTGTTCTCTGCTGTACAGTCATTTGTCCGGTACCATTACATTCTGGACAAGTAACCGGAGAAGTTCCTTCAGCTGCACCACTACCGCCGCAATCTTTACAGGTTACCAAACGTTTGACAGTGATCTCCTTTTTGCAGCCCAAAGCTGCCTCCAAGAATGTGAGAGAAATGCTGGTATTGACATCATTGCCTCTGATAGGTCCATTTGGATTTCTTGTTTGAGAGGAACCGCCAAAACCAAAGCCGCTGCCGAAAAAGCTTCCAAACAAGTCGTTGAGATCTCCAAATCCTGCACCGGAGAAACCACCGCCTCCAGCACCAAAGTTAGGATCTACCCCTGCATGGCCGAACTGATCATAGCGGGAACGCTTATCTGCATCAGAAAGCACCTCATATGCTTCATTGACTTCTTTAAATTTTGCTTCTGCTTCCTTATCTCCTGGATTTAAGTCAGGGTGATATTGCTTTGCAAGCTTTCTATAAGCTTTTTTCAGCTCATCCTCTGTGCATCCTTTGGATACTCCAAGCACTTCGTAATAATCTCTTTTATCTGCCAATCAACTCACCCCTTATTTCCGTTAAGTAGTTTATCACAAATATTCTTCATGGAACAAGGCAAGAAGGCGAGCCCTCCTGCCTTATCCAACTTTTGACCTGCTTATTATACAGGAATTATTTTTCGTCGTCTACTTCTTTATAGTCTGCATCTACAAAATCATCATTGTTTGGTGCTGCACCAGTATCATCTGCCTGTGCAGAGCCGCCCATATCAGCTGCTCCTGATGCCTGCTGTGCTTTTGCCATCAGGTCATATAGGTTTTTCTGCAAAGCTTCCTGTTTTGCTTTGATGTCTTCCATATCTGTACCTTTCAAAGCTTCTTTCAATGCATTGATGTCAGCTTCGATTGGTGCTTTTTCAGAAGCAGGCAGTTTGTCACCCAGATCGCTCATTGCTTTTTCACACTGGAAAATCATCTGGTCTGCATTGTTTCTAACTTCTACTTCTTCACGACGTTTTTTATCTTCTTCTGCAAATTTTTCTGCTTCCTGAACTGCTTTTTCAATTTCTTCCTTGCTCATATTTGTGCTGGAAGTAATAGTAATATCCTGAGATTTACCAGTACCCAGATCTTTTGCAGAAACATGAACGATACCGTTTGCGTCGATATCAAAGGTTACTTCGATCTGTGGTTCACCACGACGTGCAGGAGCAATACCATCCAAACGGAACATACCCAGCTGTTTATTGTCTCTGGACATTTCACGTTCACCCTGGAGAACATTGATCTCAACAGAGGTCTGATTGTCAGCTGCTGTGGAGAAGATCTGAGATTTTTTAGTTGGGATAGTTGTATTTCTTTCGATGATCTTTGTGCATACACCACCCAGGGTTTCAATACCTAAAGACAGAGGAGTTACGTCCAGCAACAGCAGACCTTTTACATCTCCGCCCAGCACACCACCTTGAATGGAAGCACCAATTGCTACACATTCATCAGGGTTGATGCCTTTGAATGGATCTTTTCCAGTAATGTTTTTAACAGCATCCTGAACAGCAGGAATACGGGAAGAACCACCTACCAACAGGATCTTATCCAGCTGGCTTGGAGACAGATCAGCATCGCTGAGAGCCTGACGAACTGGTCCCATAGTTGCTTCTACCAGATCTGCTGTCAATTCATTGAATTTTGCACGGCTCAAAGT
>JAHHTV010000022.1 GCA_020024395.1 Anaerotignum sp.
TTCATGTGCAGGCTGAAAGTTCACAACTGGCAGCAGCGGTGTTGTCACCAAAAGCAGGACAAAAGATATTGGATATTTGCGCTGCACCTGGAGGAAAATCGTTTACCATTGCGGAAATGATGGAAAACAAAGGGGAAGTTGTGGCAAGAGATGTGTATGAGCATAAAGTGGATTTGATTGCGGAAGGTGCAAAAAGATTGGGGCTTTCGATTGTGCATACACAAGTGAATGATGCAACTATATTTGTAGAAAAAGATAAAGAAGCATTTGATGCTGTGCTTGCAGATGTGCCGTGTTCTTGTTTGGGGTTATTACGAAAAAAACCAGATATTCGCTTGAAAAAAGATGGCAGTGAGATTGATAATCTCATTCCCATACAACGCACAATACTGGAACAAGCGGGGTATTATGTCAAAAAAGGCGGCGTATTGGTATACAGTACCTGTACATTGAGCAAAAAAGAAAATGAAAAAAATGTGGAATGGTTTTTACAAAATCACCCAGAATACACATTAGATGATATGACACCATATTTGCCAAAAAATATGGAAGATATGGGAAAACAAGGATATTTGACGGTGTTTCCACATATCCATCATACAGACGGCTTTTTTATTGCCCGTTTGAAAAAGAAAGGATAATGAAATGATGACAAAAAAAGATATTTTGTCTATGGATTTGGAACAGTTAGAACAACTGCTGAAAGAATGGAAAGAACCAAAATTTCGGGCAAAACAGTTGTTTGCGTGGCTACATGAAAAACAGGTGACAGATTTTGCAAAAATGACGAATTTGTCACAATCACTGAGAGAAAAATTACAGGCAGAAACAAAAATCAGTGCATTGGATATGGTGGAAAAATTGGTTTCCAAAGAAGATGGTACCAGAAAATATTTATTTGCATTGGAAAATGGTTCTGTGATTGAAAGTGTTTTGATGCAATATGATTATGGAAATACGGTTTGTGTGTCTACACAGGCTGGGTGTCGTATGGGATGTCGGTTTTGTGCATCGACATTGGATGGCGTAGAAAGAAGCTTGACAGCTGGAGAAATGCTTTCTCAAATTTATCAGATACAAAAAGATTTGGGACAGCGTATTTCTGGTGTGGTGCTGATGGGTAGTGGTGAGCCGCTGGATAATTACGAAAATGTATTGCGATTTATCAAATTGCTGAATGACCCAATGGGGCAGAATATGGGGCAAAGACATATGACGCTTTCTACTTGTGGTTTGATTGAAAAAATGTATGATTTGGCAGAGCAGCAATTACAAATTACATTGGCAGTGTCATTGCATGCACCAAATGATGAAATCAGAAAACAAATTATGCCTGTGGCAAAAGCAAATCCAATGGATAAATTATTGCAGTCTTGTCAAGCATATACAGATAAAACAAAACGTCGTTTGACATTTGAATATGCATTGATGCAAGGTGTGAATGATAGTGATGCGTGTGCAAGGGAATTGGCAAGTCGTTTGCGTCAGATGTTATGTCATGTGAATTTAATTCCTATGAACCCTGTCAAAGAACGTGCCTATACCAAAACAAGCAAGGCACAAGTGCAACGTTTTGCTACAATATTACAGCAAAATGGTGTGGAAACTACCATACGCAGAAAATTGGGCAGTGATATTGATGCGGCTTGTGGGCAGTTACGCAGAAGATATATGCAAAAATAAAATATGGGAGTGAAACTTGACCAAGGAGGTGTGGCATCAGTGAAAGCAGTCGGAATGAGTGATATTGGAAAATGCCGACAAAATAACGAAGATGCTTATTATATTGCAGAACCAAATTTTCCAATACCATATTGTTATATTGTGGCAGATGGTATGGGCGGATATAATGCGGGTGAAGTGGCAAGTCAGACAGCAATCGCAGCATTTGTGTCATATGTGCAAACCGAGGCAAATAAGCAGGAAAATCCAGATTTGTTGACAGCGGCATTTCAAGCGGCAAACCAAGTGGTATTTGATAAATCCAATACATCTTTGGAATTTGCAGAAATGGGAACAACAATGGTTGCAACAATTGTACAACAAGAAAAAGCATATATTGCCCATGTGGGAGATAGTCGTGCATATTTATTGCAAGATGGGATATTGCATTTGTTGACAACAGACCATTCTTATGTAATGGAATTGGTGCAAAATGGAGATATTACAAAAGAAGAAGCAGCAACACACCCAAAACGGAATATGATTACAAGGGCAATCGGCATCAAAGATATGGTGGAAACAGATGTTGCCATATATGATGTCAAAAAAGGCGATTTGCTTTTGCTTTGTACAGATGGACTGACAGGCATGATTTCAGACACAGAATTGGAAGAATTTTTGTGCCGAAAAATGTCTTTGAAAAAGAAAGTCAAAGGGCTTGTGGATATCGCCAATGCAAAGGGTGGCTTTGATAATATATCCCTTGTTTTGATTGAAATATAGGAGGTAGCAACGGTGTTATTCAATACTGGCACTGTCCTTGGCGGCAGATATGAAATCATAGAAAAAATTGGTTCGGGCGGTATGGCGGTTGTCTATCGTGGCAGAGATAAAAAGCTGGAACGTTATGTGACCATAAAAGTATTACGAGAAGAATTTATTGGGGACGAAGAATTTATTGAACGTTTTCGTTCTGAGGCTTGCTCGGCTGCAAGACTTTCTCACCCCAATATCGTACGTGTGTATGATGTTGGCGAAGATGGTGACATCAATTATATTGTCATGGAATATATACATGGGGATACATTGAAAACGGCAATCAAAAAGAAAGCTCCTTTTGATTCACGTTCTACCATCAATGTTGCAATACAAATTGCATCTGCATTGTCACAAGCACACAAAGCACATATTGTACATAGAGATATTAAACCACAAAATATATTGGTGGGTACAGATGGTGTGGTGAAAGTGACTGATTTTGGCATTGCGAGGGCGGCTCGTGTTTCAACGATGACAACCACAGCAAATGCGGCTGGTTCTGTGCATTATTTTTCACCAGAACAGGCAAGAGGCGGCTATGTTGATGAAAAAAGTGATATTTATTCTTTGGGTATCACAATGTTTGAAATGATTACTGGTGAATTACCTTTTCGTGGAGATAATTCCGTTAGCATTGCATTGAAACATATCAATGAAGAATTGCCAGACATCAAACAATATAACCCAAAATGTCCAAAATCTTTGGAAGGCATTATCAAAAAAGCTACCATGAAAAAAGCAGATGAGCGGTATGCAAACATAGATTTACTTTTGGCAGATTTGATGCGTGCAAGAACAGAAATGAGCCTTTTGGCAGAACATCAAAAAGGTATGCCACATACAGAACAGACTGATGATATGGTGAATGATTTTTCAAAAGGTGTTCGTATGAGCAAACGGGCTGAGGCGGCTATGGAATTGAAAGCCGCACAGGAAAAACAAAAACAACTAGAAGCAGAACGTGCAAAAAGAGCAGCACAAATACAGCAAGAAGTAAAACAGCAAAAAACAAAACAACAGACAGAAGAAGTGACAATGGTTTCGCCTTTGGTTTCTAAAACATTTATAAAAGATGATATGGCAGAACAGACTAGAAAAGCAGAGCCAAAAGAAATTGATTTTATTCAATTAAAAAGAAAAGCAGAGCCACAGCCTGTTGTAACAAAAGAATATCAAAATAATGATATGCCTGTTGAGAATTTTGAAAAGTCTGGAAAAAAACTGAAACTTTCAAAAGATGATACTTATGAAGGAGAGTATATGGCAGTGGAACAAGTCAAAAAGAGCAAAAGACCGGATAAAAAACGAAGAAATCCGAGAAAAGAACCAGAATATGACAATGACAGAGATAGAAGTGCAGAAAGAAAAGTCATATTGGCAGCCATTGCAACAGCCATTGTCATTATTGTGGTGATTAGTGCAGTTGGTTTGCGTGCATTAGGCGGTTTACGTGGTTTTGGTAGTGGAAATAAAACCATTGCAACACCAACATTGATTGGTATGACATATCAACAGGCAGAACAAGAAGCCGAAAAATTGGGTGTCAAATTGCAAAAAGAAGGTGAAGATTATAACAGCTACTATGACAAAGATTATGTATTTTGGCAAGCAGTACAGCCTGAAACCATGATAGCACCCAATACAAAAATTGGGGTGAAAGTAAGTTTGGGATTGAAAAGTCAAACAATGCCAGATGTGAAAAATTTCTCTGAAAATGATGCAAAACAAGAAATCGTGCGTTTGGTGGGTATAACACCAAATATCAAATACGAAGAAGATGACAAAGTCAAAGCAGGCCATGTGATTTCTCAATCACCAGAAAAAGGTGCAAGTATTGATGCAAACACGAATATTACATTGGTGGTAAGCAAAGGTGGCAACACAGATACTGTGGTTGTGCCAAGTGTTGTGAACACAAGTGAAAGTGCAGCAATACAAAGTTTGAAAGCGGTTGGTTTGACTGTGGGGAATGTATCTTATATTGAAAGTGACAAAGTAGAAAAAGGTAAGGTAATTACACAAACATTATCTGCAAATGAAGAAGTGCCAAGCGGCAGCGTTGTCAATTTGGTGGTGAGCAATGGCCCTCCAAAAGAAGAAGAACCTCAAGAAAAGCCAGAAGAAAATAACAATCAACAAGATACACAAAACAACCAAAACAACCAAAACAACCAGAACAACCAAAACAACCAGAACAACCAGAACAATCAAACAGATACCAATACGGAAAATCAAACAGAACATACAAAACCGGAGGAAGTGCCACAACCATCTACAAGTGGTACAAAATACTTTACATTGAATGCACCAGCAGGTGCAGGTGATACGGTACACGTTCAAGTGACAAAAACAGATGCAAATGGTTCTGCTACGGTGATGGACGCTACAAAAAGTTTGTCTGATTTCCCATTTAGTATTGCCGTGACAGGGGCAGGTGAGGGAAATGTGACAGCATATATAGATGGTGGAATTGCTTTGTCGGAACAGGTGAATTTCTCAGAATAAAAGGGAGTAAAACAATATGTTGCAAGGTGTAATTCTAAAAGGTATTGGCGGATTTTATTATGTGGATACAGAAAAAGGTGTTTTTGAATGTCGGGCAAGAGGCATATTCCGAAAAGAGGGTATTCGTCCAACCGTAGGCGATTATGTGCAGATTGCTGTATTAGATGAAAATAACAAAAAAGGTAGTTTGGATGTGATTGCAAAGCGCAAAAATGAATTGATACGTCCACGTGTGTCAAATGTAGATCAAGCAGTTATCGTGTTTGCAGCAAAAAGTCCCAATCCAAATATTGATTTGCTTGACCGTTTTTTGCTTTTGGCAGAAGAACAGGAATTAGATATTGTGATTGTGCTGAATAAAATTGACAAAGATAAGAAAAAACAATATGAACAAATTGCAGAAAAATATCAAAAAGCAGGTTATCTGGTGATATGCACCAGTGCAGAACAAGAAATTGGTATTGATGCATTGCGGCAAGCATTGGAAAATAAAATTTCCGTGTTTGCCGGCCCCTCTGGTGTAGGGAAAAGCAGTTTAATCAATGCAGCATTTCCCCATCTAAAATTGCATACGGGAGAAATTAGCGAAAAAATACAAAGAGGACGACATACGACACGTCATGCAGAATTGATACAAATTACAGAAAAAAGTTATATTGTGGATTCGCCAGGATTTACATCATTATATTTGAATCATATCCCTGCAGAAAAATTGCAATATTATTTTCGAGAATTTCAACCATATATACATGATTGCTATTATAATGGTTGTATGCATATCCATGAACCAGATTGTGCAGTAAAAGCACAAATCGGAAATGAGATTGATCAAACAAGATACGATAGATATATGACCATATATCAGGAACTGGAAAACGAAAGGAGAAATTAAAATGTCGATTTATTTATCACCATCTATGCTTTCTGTGGACTTTACAAAAATTGGAGAACAACTGCAAATTGTGGAACAAGCAGGTGTGCCATATATTCATTTAGATGTTATGGATGGTGTGTTTGTGCCAAACATTTCATTTGGTATTCCTGTGATAAAAGGAATTCGCAAAGCAAGCAATATGGTGTTTGATGCACATTTGATGATTGTAGAACCAGAAAGATATATTTCTCAATTTCGTGATGCAGGGGCAGATATTATCAATTTCCATGTAGAAGCAACAAAAGACCCCGCAGGTTGTATTGCAAAAATCAAAGAAAGTGGTGCAAAAGTAGGCATTACCATAAAACCAAACACATCTGTGGATACCATAAAACCATATTTGAAAGATGTAGACATGGTGCTTGTGATGACTGTAGAACCTGGTTTTGGTGGGCAGAAATTTATGGAAAATCAAGTACATAAAATCACAGAATTGGCACAAATCAAAAAAGATTTGGGACTGTGTTTTGATATTGAAGTAGATGGTGGCATTACACAGGAAAATGTGAAAGTGGTATTGGATGCAGGGGCAAATATCATTGTTGCAGGTTCTGCGGTATTTGGAAAAGCAGATATTGCAAAGGCGGCAAAAGAATTTTTGGATATTTTCAAGGAGTATGATGTAAAATGAAAGCAGTGTTGTTTGCAGGAGCCAGTATAGAAGATTATACATTTTGCAAACCATATTTGAAAGATATGGATGTTGTGATTTGTTGTGATGGGGGTATGCACCATACAAAAGCATTGGGCATTAAACCAGATTATATTGTGGGGGATTTTGACTCTGTGAAACCAGAGGTTTTGGCGGAATATCGCAAACAAGACATTGCAATCAAACAATTTCCAACACATAAAGATGAAACAGATATGCAGTTGGGTATGTTTTTGGCGTTGGAATTGGGTGCGACAGAATTGGTGACGATTGGCGGTATTGGCAGTCGGTTTGACCATACACTTGCAAATGCACATTTGCTATTGTATTTATTGAAAAAAAATGTCAAAGCTGTATTGGTAAATGAAAGAAACCGTGTGGAATTGATTGACAAAGAAACCGTGTTGCATGGCAAAGCGGGCGATTTGGTTTCGATTGTGCCATTGAGTATGGAAGTCAAAGGAATTACATTGCAAGATTTAGAATATCCATTGACAAATCATGATTTGAAATTAGATGATACATTGCTTGCAGTGAGCAATGTGATGCTGAAAGAAACTGCAAAAGTACAAATAAAAGAAGGATATTTGTTTGTAATGCAGACAAGAGATTAAAAAATATAAGAGAATTTTTTGAAAAATCAAAAAATTCTCTTTTTTTATGCATGATAAAAAACAGAAACGGATTTTTTCAGGAACAAAAATAAAAATATGACATAAATATAATAAAAAGGGGGCGACAATATGGGCAGAAGGCGTTGCAATCAATGGAAAAAACGTTGGTGTGGCTGTGTGTTATTATTACTGGGGATTGGTATGTTTTTGGCTTTACTATTGCCAAGTTGTATTTATATTGTGGCGACAGGCTTGGTATGTGCAGGGTGTTGGTTGATACACATAAGTCGCTTTCATTAAAAAGCCCCTTTCTTGTATGTCTGCAAACAGCAAATGCTGTACACAAACAAATAGAAAGGGGAAAGATGTTTTTACAGAAATATCATTTTTTCAGATAACGGATTTGCCGTTATTTTTTTTCTGCCATCATTTTTTCTTGTGCTTCAATCATTTTTTTCACCATATAGCCGCCTACATAGCCGTTTTGTGCAGATGTCAAATCGCCATTGTAGCCTTTTTTCAAAGGTACGCCGATTTCATTTGCTACTTCATATTTGAATTGTTCCAATGCTGCTCTTGCTTCAGGTACGTTTACTTTATTATTGTTTGTAGATGCATTACTCATGTTCATAACCTCCCGTTTAAAAAAACTATTTGTTTTGGTGTTGCAAAAATAGTATGACACAAAAAGCAATGTTTATAACAGGAACATTTTGGCATAGAGTTGTGCGGAAAATCAAAATTTGTTTTATATTTTGTATGATGATACAAAATGTTGATACAATATCTGAATACATATAAAAAGCATTGACGAAATACAAAGACAGCGATATGATAACATTAGCCTAAAAAAAGGAGGAATTTGACATGGGTGTTTTAGATAATTTGCAGGCTGATGGTGTGTTTCGTTATTTTGAGGAAATTACAAAAATTCCACATGGTAGTGGAAATGAAGCAGCATTGGCACAATATATTGTGGATTTTGCAAAAGAAAGAAATTTGGCACATTCTATAGATAAAGCAGGGAATGTGGTGATTAAAAAAGAAGCATCCGCAGGTTATGAAAATGCACCAGGTGTGATTTTTCAAGGACATATTGATATGGTTTGCGAAAAACTTGGCAGTGTGGAACATGATTTCACAAAAGACCCTTTGCAATTAGAAATAGATGGTGATTTTATTCGTGCAAAAGGTACGACATTGGGTGCAGATAATGGGATTGCAGTGGCGTATATGCTTGCTATGCTGGATAAAAAAGATTTGCAAAGCCCTGCCATAGAAGCTGTGTTTACCACAGAGGAAGAAACAGGTATGGGTGGTGCAGTTGCGTTTGATGCGTCTGATTTGAAGGGGAAATATTTTATCAATATGGACTCTGAAGAAGAAGGCAAGTTTTTAATTAGTTGCTGTGGTGGTAGACGTGTGCGTGTCAATCTGCCAATCAAAACAGAACCCAAAAAAGCTGACGAAGTAGCATATACATTGCAAATTCGTGGTTTGAAGGGTGGTCACTCTGGTAGTGATATTCATTTGCAAAGAGCAAATTCCAATAAACTGATGGGTAGAGTGTTGCAAGAACTTTGTGCAAAAGATGTACAATATGCTTTGGTATCTGTCAATGGTGGTAGAATGGATAATGCTATTTGTAGAGAAACAGAAGCTGTATTGACATTGACAGAAGCACAAGCACAAAAAGCAGCAAATGTGATTTCTGATATGGAAAATTTGCTGAAAAAGGAATACCGTCATACAGATGCGGATATGATAATGACATGGGAAAAATCTGCAAAAGCAGTGGAAAATGTGTTTACAGAAAGTGTAAAACAAAATTGTATTGCGACATTGCTGCTGATTCCTTATGGTGTGCAAACAATGAGTTTGGATATTGAAGATTTGGTAGAAAGCTCCAGCAATATTGGTGTTGTGGAAACAACAGAAACAGAAATGCATTTTGACAGTGCTGTGAGAAGTGCGGTTGCTTCCAGAAAAGAATTGATTTGCAATCAAATCAAAGCGATTGCTGATTTGGCAGGTGCTACTATAGAAAGCAGCAATGATTATCCAGGTTGGGTATATGATGCAAATTCTCAGTTGCTGAAATTCTTGCAAGAAGCATATCGTGCAACATCTGGAAAAGAACCAGAATTGATGGCATTACATGCAGGTGTGGAATGTGGTTTGTTTGCAGAAAAAATTCCTGGCATTGATATGGTTTCTTTGGGGCCTGATATGTATGATGTACATACACCAGAAGAAAGACTTTCTATTTCCTCTACCATTCGAACATGGGAATTTTTGAAAGAAGCATTAAAAAGAATGAAATAAAACAAAAGCAGAAAGGAAGTTTGACATTTGCAGCATAAATGGAATAAAAAATACTTGGAAATCAGTTGTTATATCATTGGTACGGTGGGTATTTTGGTTTTGTTGGGGGCGGTGTTGTTCAAACTTTCTGCGGCGAAAAATGTCATATTACAAACGGCGAGGCATATCCTCGCCGTTTTTTCACCCTTTTTTTGGTCGGTGGGTATTGCAGTGCTATTAGAACCTTTGGTGTCGTTTTTTCAAAAAATATATGAAAATCATATTGCTCTGAAAAAAAGAAATAAAATCAGAAATCGAACGGCTGGTACTGCTATGACATATATATTGGTGTTGGGGATATTATTTGGTTTGGGCAGTATGATTGTGGTGCAGCTTGGTACAGCAGATATTGCAAAATGGGCAGAACTGATTGGCGATTTTGTGCGAAAAGTTGGCGATTGGTTTGTGATGATACAATTAAAATTGGCAGAATATGGGCTACTTCAAAATGTAGAAGGGATATTGTCAACAGCAGTTTTGGAAATGAGCAATCAGATAGAACAGTTTGTACTACGTATGGCAGCAGCATTGCCAAATGCAGGAGGACAGATAGTACAAATTGTCATTGGTTTGACAGCGGCATTTTATTTTTTATCAGAAAAAGAAAATGTGCAATTTTTTTTAAGACAGGTTTGTAATGTGTTTTTTGGAAAAAGAAAAACAGATTGTATGGCAAATATTTGTAAAGAGATTTATCATGTTTTGATGGGATATTTGGGGGGACAATTTTTTGATGCAATGATTATGGGGATATTATTTTCATTGGCATTTTGGATAATTGGTATTCCTTATGGTGTGGTGATTGGTGTGGTTTCTGGTTTTTCGAATTTGATACCATATTTTGGGGCAGTGGTGGCGTTTTTATTGGCTGTATTATCAGGTGTGTTTAGTGCTGTGCCAATGCGTGGGCTATATGCAGCGATTGCAATTATTTTGTTGCAGCAGATAGACAGTGCAGTGATTGTGCCGAAAATTATGGGAAAGAAAATGAAATTGCATCCTGTTTTGGTGTTATTTTCATTGGCGGTATTTGGTGGTTTTTTTGGTTTTTGGGGATTGCTTTTGGCTGTGCCTTTGGGGGCTTTGACAAAAAATTTATTTTTTTGGTTTTATGAAAAAAAAGCAGCGGAAAAGTGAATACCATTTTGTATCAAAGAAAATAGTTTTTCCATAAATTTATGTGCAAAATGGTACTTTTCTTTCTATGGGCTCTATGGTACAATATGTTGTGTCAAAAGCAAATGATGTCCACAAATATGGACTTATGAAAAATAGAAAGGTGGTATTTCATGAAAGGTTTGGTAACAGAAACCAAAGGTAGTTTTGTGAAAGTGCATATCGTAAGAAAAGAGGCTTGTGGCGAATGTCGTGCTTGTTTTCGTGGTATGATGGAAAAAGATATGGATATTGAAGCACAAAATTTGTGTGAAGCAGAAGTGGGCGACTGGGTAGAATTGGAATTGCAAGACAATGCATTTATGCACGCAGTATTGATTATGTATGGTATTCCATTGATTGGTTTTTTGGTTGGCTTGCTTTTGGGAAATTTTGTGGTAGCACCACTGTTGCCGATTAACGAAAGCATTACTGCATTTGTGTGCAGTGCGATTGGTATTGCGATTTGTGTATTTTGGATACGCAGTCAAAATAAACGTTGGGAAAGAGGAAAATATCGCCCAATGGCAACAAAGTTGACAACACAAGATGGCAATGCTTGCCATGTATAAAACCAAAATATATTTTTTATAAAACGTAAAAAAGGAGAATGCTTTGGAAGATCAAAGTATTCTCTTTTTTAAAATTTTGCAACAAAGTTTGTTTTGGCACAAAAATAGGAATATGACATACACTAACAATAAGAAAGTGAAAAGGAGAAAAAATATGAAAGAATTTGTACAAGCATATTGTGCAGCAGGAGAAAATTGTGCTTTTGCAATATTACATGCTGCTGCAACAAAATATAAATTTGATTTGTCAAAAGAATTGCAAGATAGTTGTACTGTGTTACAGGCAGGATTTGGTATATGTGGTACTTGTGGGGCATTGGTTGCCTCTTTGATGGTATTGGGGATATTGTTTTCGGAAAATGATGCAAAAAGAATGAGATTGTTCTTTTTTTTGGCGTTTCAAGAAAAATATCATGGATTTGATTGCAAAACCATTTCGGGCGACAGAAAAGATTGTATGGACGTGATGTTAGATATTACAGAATTATTGGAAGAACAAATTGCACAAAATATAGAATATATCAAAATCGAACAGCCAAAAATATAAAAAATACACTTCGGAAAATAAAAATTGTTTTCCGAAGTGTATTTTTTATGATGGTTGTTCTTCTTGTGGCTGTGATTGCAATGCAGCAAGTTGTTGTTCTAATTGTGTGACTTTGGATTGCCAATATGCATTGATGGTAGATATTTCTTCGGTACGCTGTGAAAGCAGTTGTTTGAGTTCGTTGATTTCATCTTGTTGTTTTGTATGGATAGATGGTGCTGGTTGTTCAGAAAATAAAGTATCGGTTGATGTTGCATGCAGTTGGGTTTCTTTTGGTGTAAAAGAAAAGAGTGATGGCAGAAAATGATTTTGTTTATCACCAAATAATTCTGTTGCAAAAAAATCGGTTTGTGTAGTATCACATATCAATTCTGCTTTCATACACTGCATGGGAAATGGTGCAGTATATTGTTCTACAACACCAAATGTATGACCGTTTTGGCAAACACAACGCATGGGCTGCCCGTTTGCTGTCCAAAATGCAACCAAATTGCCATTTTCTCGATACAGCAAGCAATTTTCACAGCTATTGCCTTCCCAAAGTATGACAGGTTGGCTGATGCTATGGACTTGTTTGTAACGATATATGATTTGTGTGCGAAATAGTGAGCGTACCACATATAACAGATGCAAACGTTCGTTATCTTCTAGTATAGAAAAATCAATACATGGAGAATTGGTTTGTATCAATGGTGTGATGCTGCCTAATGTGAAAGGTTGCAACAAAATTTCTCTGGTGTGAATGACATTTCTTTGCTGGCGGTAATATAAAATGATATGGTTTTCTTGTAAACGTCTTGCCTGAAATGGTGTACCTGCCATGGGCAAAAAGTTATCAATTTGATAAGGAGATTGCCATTGCCCTTTTTGAAATTTTATATGATACAATGTAGAGATACCATTGATGTCTTTTGTTTTGGCGTATATGACATGGAATGTATCTTTTTGTGGTATGATAAAAAAATCGGTGTTTTGCCATCTTTGGTTGTTTGTGCTTTGCCAAAGTGGGCGTTCTTGCCATTGTATGAAATCCATTGAGGCAGAAAGTATGAGTCGTCCATCCGTGGTAGGATAAAGCAGATAAACATATGTATCATAATAACAAACAGAAAAAGAGGTGACACCTTCTGCAATACAATAAGGTGTACACCAACCATCATGTGTTTGGGTACGACAATAGATACTATTGTTTTGCATATAAAATAATGCAAATGTTTGTGCTGTTTTACAATATTTTACATAAGGATTTTGCATGGATTTTGCACTCCTATCGTTTTTGAAAAATA